>NZ_JAMBOC010000001.1:1200000-1500000 GCF_023715405.1 Solibacillus isronensis | reverse complement strand
GGAAGTACCTACGATTACAGGACCGTTCACTTTTATAGGTGAATTGTCCTGTAATTTTAGTTTTTTTTCAAAAAATGTTGAAATATATACAAAACATGAAGGAATTCAGTTGCGTCGCGGTTTTCTGTATGTTAATCTTTTTACAGGATTTAGATTCATGACCCTTTGAGAGGAGGTGAATGGTGTGAATAAAACAGAATTAGTAAACTCTGTTGCTGAAGCTGCAGGTCTTTCTAAAAAAGACGCTTCTAAAGCAGTTGAAGCTGTATTTGATACAATTCAAGATGCTCTTGCAAAGGGTGACAAAGTACAATTAATCGGTTTTGGTAACTTTGAAGTTCGTGAGCGTGCAGCACGTAAAGGTCGTAACCCACAAACGGGTAAGGAAATCGAAATTGCTGCTTCTAAAGTACCTGCTTTCAAGCCAGGTAAAGCACTTAAGGACGCTGTAAAATAATTCAGTTTCTCGAGGTACATAGAGCAGCTCTCAGTCTAACTGAGAGCTGCTCTTTTTTACGTCTAGGCTCAAGCGCCAGCTCCTCGCACCATTAGGTCCCTCGTGCAAAAGTGGTGAAGCGTTTACTTTTGCGTCGGGCCCTCCAATGTCTGTCGGAGCTGAACGTGCGCTTTAGCGCTTTTGTTCATTTCAGTTGTTTTTACCTAACTATGCTAAAAATAGTATAACTGTTTTGAACTTATGAGCTTTATGTGCTACGATTCAAGAGTGTATTTAACCTTTTTTGCTAAGGTATTATCAACTAGCGAAAAATTTAATATAGAATAAAAATTAATTAAAAATTAATTAGATATAGATTTGTACATAATAAACGTTTTGGTTTGTAGGAGGAATTTGTTTCATGTCAAATGTCGATTTAAAAAAGATAGAAGAAGCGGTAAAGATGATTTTGGAAGCAGTTGGGGAAGATGTAGAGCGTGAAGGATTACTGGATACACCAAAACGTGTTTCAAAAATGTATGCAGAAATGTTCAGTGGCTTACAAGAAGATCCGCGTGATTATTTCAGTACGGTATTCCATGAAGATCACGAAGAACTAGTTTTAGTGAAAGATATTCCATTTTATTCAATGTGTGAACATCACTTAGTTCCTTTTTACGGAACAGCCCATATCGCCTACATACCTAAAGACGGAAAAGTTGCAGGATTAAGCAAACTTGGACGCTGCCTCGAATCAGTAGCACGCCGCCCTCAACTTCAGGAACGCATTACATCAACTGTAGCGGATACAATTATGGAAATGCTGAATCCTAAAGGAGTGTATGTTGTCGTGGAAGCGGAACATATGTGTATGACGATGCGCGGATTAAAAAAACCGGGTTCTAAAACAGTTACAGCGGTTGCGCGCGGTATCTATGAACAGGATGATGTAAAGCGCAATGAAGTGAATACATTCATCCAAATGAAATAATAATAACAATTATGGTATTATAGACAAAGAAATTAACACGTGGGGAGATTGTATAATGGGACAATCAGAGTATATTATTATCGAAGCAGAAGAAGATGGTGTACATGTTATTGGTTTAACACGCGGGACAGATACAAAATTTCACCATTCAGAAAAGCTGGATGCTGGTGAAGTTATGATCGCCCAATTTACTGAACATACATCGGCCATGAAAATACGCGGAAAAGCTAAAATTCACTCTGCACATGGTACGGTACAAAGTAAAAAGTAGCATATCGTAATTCTCACATAAATATAAAATCGTACTTATGCTTTATAACATTGAAATGGAGTAATTTCTATGAATGCAACATCTATTACACAATCGGTTCAGACGCTAAAATCTAATATTCTTCAGCATGTTCATCATAGAGCATTACTTCAAAATGTTGGACAACCGACCTTACAGGAAGAACAGCTTTTTTTCATTCAGCTCCCTTTTTTAAATGGCGCTCTTATGACTGATGAACACCAAATAAGTGCGGTCACAGTCGGGATTGTACATGCTTCACTTACAGAGCACGAAAAAGTGAAGGAAGTGGAAGCGACGAGTAAAGAACAGCAGCTGCTTGTCCTTTCCGGTGATTATTATAGTGGTCGGTATTATCAGTTACTCGCAAAAACGGGCAATATTTTCTTAATCCATAAGTTATCGGAAGGAATCGTAAAGCGCTGTGAGCATCAAATCCGTATTTACGAGGACCAAAAACGGTCACTTGAACAGTGGATTGAGAGTTTAATGACGATAGAAAGCGAATTGATTGCCCAATATTATGATGTATACGGTTTCACATCCTATACAGAACTGATGCAGCAAACTTTAACATATATTCGATTGAAAAAAGAGCTGGATTTATTGAAAAAGGGGCAGCAAAGCTTTTTAAATAAGGCGTTTGCAGCTGATTTGACTATGATGAATTCTATTATTGAAGCCTTCCAGGATCATTTATATGACATGGAGCGACAATTGAGAGGAAATTTGACGAATATTGATTTAACAGATGAATTAAAACATTCCATTGAGCAATACATCACTTTTTAGTGGATTTAGAAAGGTCTTGAAAAAAATGGCGAAATCGAAAGAACAACATGTTCATGAAGTGTTTGAAAGCATTTCAGAGAGCTACGATAAAATGAACTCGGTCATTAGTTTCCAAATGCATGTTGGATGGCGTGAAGATACGATGAAACGTATGGCAGTAAAAAAAGGTTCGAAATGCCTTGACGTATGCTGCGGTACAGCTGATTGGACAATCGCTTTATCGAAGGCAGTCGGTGAAGAAGGGGAAGTAAAAGGGCTTGATTTCAGTGAAAATATGCTGAAAGTCGGTAAGCAGAAAACCGAAAATATCCCGAATATTGAACTGATTCACGGAAATGCAATGGAACTACCATTTGAGGATAATACATTTGATTATGTAACAATTGGCTTTGGCTTACGAAATGTACCGGATTATATACAAGTTTTGCGTGAAATGAACCGGGTCGTTAAACCAGGCGGAATGGTTGTATGTCTGGAAACTTCTCAGTCCGAAATTCCGGTATACCGCCAACTTTTCCGTTTTTACTTTAATCATATTATGCCGCTGTTCGGAAAGATTTTTGCGAAAAGCTATAAAGAATATTCTTGGCTGCAAAAGTCGGCGAATGATTTTCCTGGCATGAAAAAATTAGCGCAAATGTTCCGGGAAGCCGGATATGAGAATGTCACATATAAACCATATAGCGGTGGGGCAGCAGCTATGCACATGGGTTTTAAGAAGAAATAAAAGTGGGAGTAGGTTTTGACGCGTGGAAAAGATGAAAATCAAAATGCTATATGCCGATATTAAATCAGATATAGAAGTCATCGAAAACGAATTGGAACAAGCGTTGAATTCATCTTCACACTTATTGAATGATGCCTCAGTCCATTTACTGCAAGCTGGTGGAAAACGTATTCGACCAGTATTTACGTTACTAAGTGCCAAGTTTGGTGACTATAATATTGACCGAATGAAAAACATTGCCGTCCCCCTGGAATTAATTCATATGGGTTCATTGGTGCATGATGATGTAATTGACAATTCGGATATGCGCCGTGGCCGGGAGACGGTGAAAGCACAGTGGAACAACCGTGTGGCGATGTATACAGGTAATTTTATATTTGCACGTGCATTACAATATGTAACAAGCATAGAAAATCCAAGAGCCCATCAAATATTAGCAAAAACAATGGTTGAGCTAGTAAATGGTGAAGTCATTCAAATTGAGGATAAGTTTCGTTTAGATCAAAGTTTGAAAGATTACTTCCGACGTATTAAACGTAAAACAGCTTTACTGATTGAATCGAGTTGTGAACTTGGAGCAGTCGTAAGTGGTGCCGATGAAAAAACAGCAAGGCATTTAAAGCGTTACGGCTATTTTGTAGGAATGAGCTTTCAAATAGTAGATGATATATTAGATTTTACAGCGACAGACAAACAGCTCGGGAAACCGGCTGGCAGTGACTTAATGAACGGGAATGTCACATTGCCGATATTGTTGATGAAAGATGATCCGCAGCTTGCCCCTTATTTGACGAAAGTGGCAGAGGCAGGATTAACGGAAGAAGAGCGTCAAAGTATGCTGGCACTAGTTCGGAATTCGGAAGCAATAAAAGAAGCAACCCATATTAGTAATTTGTATTTAAAAAAGGCTTTAAAAGAGGTCGAGGCATTGCCGAAGCACCCAATGAAGAAAAAATTGCGTGATATTGCGCTGTTTATGGGTAAGAGAAAATCTTAAAATAATCTAGCCAATTTATGGGCAAATCTAATATTTGTTGCAGTATGAGTAGGATTTTGGTAATATTTATCGGTAGGTGTAAAACCTTTTACTCAAATTTAAGGAGTGTTTATAATGGCAATCGAAAAAACATTTTTAATGGTTAAACCAGACGGCGTAGAACGTCAAGTAATCGGAGATATCGTTGATCGTTTTGAGCGTCGCGGTTTCGTAATGCGCGGAGCAAAATTAATGGTACCAACTCGTGATTTAGCTGAAAAACACTATGCAGAGCACGCTGAGCGTCCTTTCTTCGGTGAATTAGTAGACTTCATCACTTCAGGCCCAGTATTCGGTATGGTTTGGGAAGGCGAAAACGTTATCCAATTATCTCGTATCATGATGGGTGCTACAAAGCCAGAAGAATCAGCTCCTGGTACAATCCGCGGTGACTACGCTGTAACTTTATCACACAACGTAATCCACGGTTCTGACTCTTTAGCTTCTGCTGAGCGTGAAATCGGTTTATGGTTCCCAGAAGGAATCGCTGAATAATTAAACTTACAGAAAAGCTATCACTTTTAAGTGATAGCTTTTTTTATATGGAACAGGAAAAAGATGGACTATTAATGGTATAATAAATCGGAATAATGAAACTATTTTTGGAATACATACGTATAAAAAGTACTGATTGAAATTAGGGGGATGTATATGTGGGTTTTGGCCGTTATTTCAGTTATGGCAGTAGGGGCGATTGCAGTCATCACCGATGCACGCAATGAAAGTAAACGGATTGAAGTAAATAAATTAACAAAAGAAATTGAGCTGGAACAATTACGTCTTGAAAATTACGATAAAGAAACAGAAAAAATGAGACTGGAATTGGAACATTCAAAGCAGATATTGTTGGAGCATAACCAAAAATAATTTTTCTTCTAATTTAACTATTCATAAGGGGTGACATCCATGTTCTGGGTAATGATTACAATAGTCGCTGTAGTAGGGATTTTAACGGATACGTACACGAAAAATAAAAATATTGAACTAAAACGCCTTGATAAAGAAATCAAGCTGGAAAAACTAAGACTCGAAACTTACGATAAAGAAACAGCGAAGATGCAGCTTGAATTGGAACAGACTAAGCAATTGCTGCTTGAAACACAATTGACAGATCGATCAGACAGGTAAAATAATAATTAGAGGAGCGTAATGAAACGTATGGAAGATATTATTATTATATGTATTATTTTCGGGTCAGGGGCTTTGATTGCATTAACTGCAATACTGACAGCACATAAACGATCGAGTATGAAACTGCAAATTAGAATGTTGGAGAAAGAGGCCGAACTTGAACAGATTCGTTTGCAGAGCTACAATTCCGAGACGGAGAAGATGAAGCTTGAACTTGAACAATCGAAACAACTTTTGCTGGAAAGACACATTGATTAACGTTTATGGACGAAATCTGTTTCGGGTTCTGAAATTTTCAGCTATAATAGGCATACGTTAGATGAGGGGAAAGATGAATAATGTCAGATTATGTACAATTTATTGATGGCATTAAGCGCAAAACGGGCATTGATTTAGCCCTTTATAAAGAAGCGCAAATGAAACGTCGGTTAACATCATTATATGAAAAAAAGGGATATCGGGACTTTGTTGATTTTTATAATGCATTGATAAAAGACCGTGAACTGATGAATGAATTTTTGGATCGCATGACGATAAACGTTTCTGAATTTTACCGAAACGGAAAACGCTGGGAAGTATTACAAAATAAAATTTTCCCTTTACTGCTTCAATCTAACAAACGCCCGAAAATATGGAGTGCGGCTTGTTCAACTGGAGAAGAGCCGTATAGTTTGGCGATGGTGTTGTCCCACCACTTACCGTTGTCCCAAGTGAATATACTGGCAACGGATTTGGATGAAAATGTTATCCAAAAGGCGAAGTTGGGTCTTTACCCGGAACGTTCTCTTGCAGAAGTGCCAAAACCTGTTCAATCAAAGTACTTCGTTCAAGAAGGTCCGTTTTACAAAGTGAAAGATGAGATTAAGCGTACGGTTAATTTTAAGAAACATAATTTACTGAATGATCCTTATGAATCGAATTTTGATTTGATTGTTTGCCGGAACGTGATGATTTATTTCACTGAAGAAGCGAAAGATCAGATCTATGCAAACTTCAGTAAAGCATTGCGTCCAGGCGGCATTTTGTTTGTAGGCTCAACTGAGCAGATATTTAATCCTGCAAAATATGATTTTGAAGTAGAAGATACATTTTTTTACCGTAAAAAATAATAGTACAATATTAGATGCTCTGTAGAACGTAGAAGCTTAAGTTGAGATATACTTTAAAAAGCTATATATGAATGCGCTTTTCGGATAATAGAGCGAAAAGCGTATTTTTGTTTCTTTTTGCTGATAAATGTGTCATTTTCTAGTTGGAACGTTCAGAATATTCTAAAATAGCTTATCGGATGGCGGAAACAGTACTGTTATTTAATTTGAAATATGTTATAGTGAAAAATACATACTTTAGCGAGTTGAAGGGAGAAAGTGTTTAATGCGTTATTTAACAGCAGGTGAGTCACACGGACCACAATTAACAACAATTATCGAGGGGTTGCCTTCTTTACTTCCAGTAACAGCAGAAAAAATAAATTATGATTTAAAACGTCGTCAAGGTGGTCACGGTCGTGGTCGTCGCATGCAGATCGAAACAGATACAGTGGAAATTGTATCAGGAGTTCGTCACGGGAAAACATTAGGCTCACCGGTCGCATTAGTCGTTACAAATGATGACTGGAAGCATTGGACAAAAATTATGGGTGCGGCAGAGTTGCCGGAAGATATCGACCCATCTGAAATTAAACGTCAAATCTCACGTCCACGTCCAGGTCATGCCGATTTAGTCGGAGGGATGAAATACGGTCACCGTGATCTGCGTAACGTACTGGAGCGTTCAAGTGCACGTGAAACGACAGTGCGTGTGGCAGTTGGCTCTGTTGCAAAAGCATTGTTAAACGAGCTTGGAATTTCGATTGTTTCTCATGTTACGGAAATTGTAGGGATTAAAGCAGACAGCAGTTTGTTGGAAGGTAAAACAGCAGATGAAATCCGTGCAATTATTGAAAACGATCCATGTTACTGTATCGATCCTGAAGCATCAGCAAAAATGGTTACAGCCATTGATGAAGCAAAGCAAGCTGGAGACTCAATCGGCGGTGTCGTAGAAGTCATCGTGGAAGGTTTGCCGGCAGGTATCGGATCTTATGTGCATTACGACCGCAAACTGGATGCGAAACTGGCATCTGCAATGCTGAGCATCAATGCATTTAAAGGCGTTGAGTTTGGAATCGGTTTTGAAATGGCACGCAAAAAAGGTTCAGAAGTACATGATGAAATTTTATGGGATGAAGAAAAGGGCTATACGCGCGCAACAAATCGTTTAGGCGGTTTGGAAGGCGGTATGACGACAGGAATGCCGATTGTCGTTCGCGGTGTGATGAAGCCAATTCCAACATTATATAAGCCATTGCAAAGTGTTGACATTGAAACAAAGGAGCCGTTTAAAGCAAGCGTGGAGCGTTCTGACAGCTGTGCAGTACCTGCAGCATCAATCGTTGCCGAACATGTTATTGCCTGGGAAATCGCAAATGCAATTGTAGAGCAGTTCCATAGTGATCAATTACCACAATTAAAGGCGCAGTTAGATGAAATGCGTCAGTACACGAAGGAGTATTAATATGGAGATTCCGGTTCGAACTCCTTCACACTCGTACGCTGTAACGATTGGGAAAGGTATATTACGTGATGCTTTGACAGCACAGCATGACTTGCTTACAAAAGCAGATAAAATCATCGTATTGACAGATGAAAATGTTTGGACAGCACAGCAAAGCTATTTTGAAGCGAACTTTCCATATACTTTCGAAGTACATGTTATGCCGGCAGGGGAAAAGTGTAAAAGCTTTGAAAACTATAACGACGTGCAAACATATTTACTTAAGCAAAAGTGTACTAGAAAATCGCTCATTATCGCATTTGGCGGTGGTGCAGTCGGTGATTTGGCCGGTTTTGTTGCAGCCACTTATATGCGGGGCATTCCGTTCATCCAAGTGCCGACAACAATTTTGGCGCATGATTCAGCTGTTGGCGGAAAGACGGCCATTAATCACGAATTAGGAAAAAATATGATCGGTGCTTTTTATCAGCCTGAAGCCGTAATTTTCGATACAGAATTTTTACATAGTCTTTCCGAAAAAGAAGTGCGTTCAGGGATGGCGGAAGTGATTAAGCATGCTTTAATTTCCGATGCACAATGGGTGGAAGAGCTGCTCGAGGGAGATCATGTAACGGAACTTCCGGAAGATCTGTTGGCAAATTATTTGGCGCATGGCATTCAAGTAAAAGCTACGATTGTTGAGCAGGATGAAACAGAACAGTCCGTCAGAAAGTATCTTAACTTAGGCCATACATACGGGCATGCGATTGAAGCTGCTGCAGGCTATGGACGTGTAGCACATGGTGAAGCTGTGATGATTGGCCTTATTTATTCACTTCTATTAAGCGAAAAATACGGTAAAGTCAATCATCAGTTTACAAAGCGCTTTTTACATTTTGCAATGGAAAACGGCTATCCGTTTGAAGCGGTTCATGAATTTACATTCGATCAACTGATTGAATATTTACTTAAAGATAAAAAAGCCGACTACGGACAATTGCAGTTCGTGCTGCTTGAAACAATCGGACAACCATTTGTCCAAAAAGTTGAACTTGAACAATGCAGAGAAATTGATCGTCAACTCAGAGCATTATTAGCGGAGGTGTAGCAATGATTCGTGGAATTCGCGGTGCAATTACGATTGCTGAAGATAAAGCCGAGTACGTATGGGGAGAAACGGCAAGACTAGTGAAAGAAGTTGCGAAACAAAATACTATTGAACCGGAAGATATTGCCTCTGTGACAATTTCTACAACACCGGATATTCATTCCGCCTTTCCTGCAAAGTCGGTACGGTCAATGCCAGGATGGCAGTATGTGCCGATTATGTGCATGCATGAGATGGATGTGCCGGGTGCGCTGCCATTATGTATCCGCGTATTATTACATGTAAATACGGATACACCACAGCATGAAATTCAACATGTATATTTAGAAGATGCGGTAAAATTAAGACCAGATTTAGTGAAATAATTGCGAGTTAGAGGAGACGTTGAGGATGAAGTGGAAACAACAGTTATTTGGAATGAAAGCTTACCAACCGGGAAAACCAATCGAAGAAGTTAAGAAGCTTTTCGGATTAGATGAAGTCGTGAAGCTTGCTTCAAATGAAAATCCCTTTGGCAGCTCACCAAAAGTAAAACAATTTTTACAAAAAGATGAATCCAATCATGCAATATATCCGGACGGTTATGCTCAAAGCTTACGAACATCATTGGCGAATTTCTACGGCGTTGCCGAGAATGAACTCATTTTAGGGAATGGTTCGGATGATTTAATCGCAATCATTACCCGTGCATTATTATATCCAGGTGTGAACACAGTCATGGCAGATTTGTCATTTTCTCAATACTGGCATAATGCAGAGATTGAAGGAGCAGAAGTGCGTAAAGTACCATTGAAAAATGGAGTCCATGATTTAGAAGCAATGCTGGAGGCAATTGATGAAAATACATCGGTTGTTTGGGTATGTAATCCGAACAATCCGACAGGTACAATCGTATCGGATGAAACATTGAGTGCTTTCTTGGCTAAAGTGCCTAAGGATGTTTTCGTTGTATTGGATGAAGCATATGTGGAATACATTAACGATGTCTCTTATAAAGATACATTGCATTATTTCCGTGACTACCCGAACTTAATTTTATTGCGTACATTCTCAAAAGCGTATGGACTGGCTTCTTTCCGTGTCGGCTACGGAATTGCCCAAGCAGACATTATTGCGAAGCTTGATCCGGTGCGTGCACCATTCAACAATACGATCCTAAGCCAACAAATTGCGCAGGTCGCTCTACAGGACCAGGAATACATTGCCAGCTGCCGTGAAGCGAATGAAATCGGCAAAAAGCAGTTTGTTGAATTTTGCGAGCAGCACGGTTTAAATTATTTCCCTTCGCAAACGAACTTTGTCATGTTTGAAGTGAAAGCTCCAAGTAATGTTGTATTTGAAGAAATGATGAAGCGCGGATTTATTATCCGAAGCGGAGCAGCGTTAGGATTGGAAGGCTATATTCGCGTGACGATCGGTACAGAAGCTCAAAATGCAAGATTTTTACAACTACTGGCAGAAGTCTTAAATGAGCAAGGAGTACTTGCATGACACGAAATGTCTTCGTAATCGGACTAGGGTTAATTGGTGGATCTGTAGCGATGGCTTTGCAGAAGGCACCACATACAAAAGTGTTCGGCTATGATGCTCATGAACAAACACGACAATTAGCGGATACATTACAAGTCGTTCATGAAGTAGTTAAAAATCCTGCTGAGTTTGCAAAAGAGGCGGACGTAATTATTTTTGGTACACCGGTAAATGTCACACTCGACTTTATGGAACAGTTGAAGTCGTGGGAATTAAAACGCAATGTCATTATTACAGATACTGGCAGTACAAAAGCGAAAATAATGGAAAAAGCATTAGAGCTGCGGCAACTGGATATTACCTTTATCGGCGGGCACCCAATGGCGGGTTCCCATAAAAGCGGAATTACAGCAGCAAAGCCATATTTACTGGAAAATGCCTACTATATGCTGACACCCCATGAAGGGGAAGAACTTGAAAAACTTGCTGCACTGGACGATCTGCTGAAATTTACGCTCGGGAAAATGGTCGTTGTCGATGCAAAGGTACATGATCATATGACAGCGGTTGTCAGCCATTTCCCTCATATTATCGCGGCATCTTTAGTACATCAGCTTAATAGTGAAAAACAGACATATCCAATGACCTCTTCGTTAGCTGCTGGCGGTTTCCGTGATATTACACGTATTGCTTCCTCAAACCCTGCTTTATGGCGTGATATTACTATGCAAAACAAGCAGGAATTAGTCGGACAGCTTGATAATTGGCTTACTGAAATGCAGCGTGTCCGTGATCTATTGGCTGATGGTGATGCGAAGGCAATCGAGAACTACTTCAGTGAAGCGCGTGATGTCCGGGACAGTTTGCCGGTTGCCAACGGTGCCTTGTATATGCCGTATGATCTTTATGTCGATATACCGGATTATCCAGGGGTCATTTCAGAAGTAACAGGCTTATTGGCGGAAAATAATATAAGTATTACAAATATACGTATAGTTGAAACACGTGTCGATGTATTCGGTATTTTGGTCATTAGTTTCCAGACAAACGAAGACCGTGAACGTGCCGCACAATGCATTGCACACAAGGCAAAGTTTGATACTTATATTTCATAAAGACGAATGGGATTTTCTTAAAAGGGGGTTCATATATGAGTACAACATTGCAATACAGTCAACCGTCATTACAAGGAGATATTACGGTACCGGGTGACAAATCGGTATCGCATCGCTCGGTGATGTTCGGCTCCATTGCAAAAGGAAAAACGACTGTCAGAGGCTTCTTATTAGGAGAAGACTGTCTGCGTACAATTGACTGCTTCCAAAAGCTTGGGGTAGATATCGAAGTTGACGGGACAGATGTAACGATTAACAGTCCGGGAATCGACGGTTGGACAGAACCGAAAGAAGTGCTTTACACAGGAAATTCGGGTACAACAACGCGTTTAATGCTAGGCCTGTTATCCGGGACGAAACTACATACAATCATGACAGGTGATGCATCGATTGGTAAGCGTCCAATGCGTCGCGTTGCAGACCCTTTACGTTTAATGGGTGCGCAAATAGCAGGACGTGACAATGGACAATATACGCCACTCGCGATTCAAGGTGGACCGTTAAAAGCGATCGACTACAAAATGCCTGTAGCAAGTGCCCAAGTGAAATCAGCTATTCTACTTGCCGGTATACGTGCGGAAGGTACAACGGTTGTGCGTGAGGAAGAGATTTCACGTGACCATACAGAGCGTATGCTGCGACAGTTCGGGGCAACGGTAACTGTTGAAGATGGTGTCGTGTCATTGCAAGGCGGCCAGACACTGACAGGAACACATGTAAATGTACCAGGTGATATTTCCTCGGCTGCATTTTTCCTTGTTGCTGGTGCCATTGCGAAAAACAGCAAAATTGTTCTGAAAAACGTGGGTGTCAATGAGACGCGTGACGGTATTTTGGAAGTGCTTCAAAAAATGGGTGCTGAAATGTCGGTTGCAATCGATGACGAGAATGCGGCAGAACCAACTGCTACTATTACGATTGAAACGTCCGATCTAAAAGGAACGACAGTGGAGGGCGCTATTATTCCTCGCCTAATCGATGAAATTCCGATTATTGCGCTGCTAGCTACACAGGCAGCTGGTAAAACAGTCATTAAAGATGCGGAAGAACTTAAAGTGAAAGAAACAAACCGTATTGATGCGGTTGTAAATGAGTTAAAGAAGCTAGGCGCAAACATTGAAGCAACAGATGACGGTATGGTTATCGAAGGTCCGACATCTTTACATGGAGGAAGCTTAAAAACATATGGTGATCACCGTATTGGAATGATGGGTGCAATCGCTGCCCTTATAGCGGACGGAGAAGTGGAATTGGATGATGCGGACTGTATCGCTGTTTCCTACCCAACTTTTTTTGATCATATCAATAATATTTTAAAATAATGATTTGCGGAGATGTAAAAAGAACTCACTTTTTACATCTCCTTTTCACTTTGCCAAGATGAATTTTATAAAACAACCAGATTCTTTTTCTTGTGATGCATTGCTTCGTCATGTAGCATAATATTGAGAACAAAAGAAAAAGGTGAACTACACATGGAACTATTACTACAAGCGATTCAAGAAGGAAATTTAGAGGAGATTAACCGACTTCTTGAATCTTTTTTAATGGATGCTGAACCCGCAGCACAATATGAAGTAGCAGAAGCACTTATGCATTACGGATTTTTAAATGAAGCAGACCGTGTATTTGAACATCTGCAATTTTTATTTCCTGAGGAAGCGCAAATTTCAATCGATCGTGCAAGCGTATTAATTGAGCTAGGTGAAGAGGATAATGCCCTTGATTTATTAATGGGGATCGCCGATGATGCACCAGAATATCCTCAGGCATTGTTAGTATTGGCGGACTATTATCAAATGCAGGGATTATTTGAAGTGGCGGAACAACGAATTAATGATGCGTTGCAAATTTTACCGCATGAGCCTTTACTGCAATTTGCCAAAGCAGAATTATTATTTGAAACAGGACGTTTTACAGAGGCTGTTCGAATTTATGAAGAGCTTTATGCAATCGATAAAAAGTTTGCTGGTATAATTTTAGCCCAACGTCTTGCGGAAGTTTATCGTGCAGGTGCAGGCTATGAAACTGCCCTGGATTATTATATGGAAGCACTTGAAGAAGAAGTTACAGCAGACTTGCTGTTTGGCTCGGCCTATGCAGCTTTCCAGACGGAAAAATATGAGTTAGCTATAAAACAGTTGGAAGATTTAAAAGAGTTGGACCCTGATTATTTCTCAGCGTATTTACTGCTGGCTGAAAGTTATGCAATGCTCGAGGATAATGAGCGTGCATTAAAAGTTATTAAAGAAGGTCTTAAACGAGACGAATACGATAAATCCCTCTATTTATTTGCAGGGAAAATGGCGATAAAAAATGGCAAACAACAGGAAGCGATAGAATTTTTAAGTGAGGCCATTGCCTTGGATCCGGAATATATGGAAGCGATTTTAGTATTGATGTCTGTTTACAATACGGAACAACGCTATGAAGAAATTATTTCACTATATGAACAATTGCATCAAAATGAATTCGAATGGGTCGCATTATATCCATTTGTAGCCAATGCTTATAATGAAGAAGAACTGTTCGAAAAAGCATACGAAATTTACAAAGAGGCATATAATGAATTTAACGATGATGTTGAGTTTTTAGAGAAATATTTCCTGTTTTTAGTTGAGGACGGCAAGCGTGATGAAGCAAAACAAATTGCCGAGCGACTTGTCCAATTACAGCCTTCTGAACAGCAATGGACTGATTTATTAGAACGCTTTGAGTAAAGGGAGGATTGCATGTTGACATATTCCGTACCACTGAATGACAAAAAGTTGTTTATCAGGTGGTTTTTAAAAAATTTCCAGTTAAAAAGACGTGAAGGTGTATGGATTTTAAATTACTTATTAAGTAATGACGACTTGTTGCAAAACGTTCATTTCGTTGATGAAGCACATTATTGCCCGCGCTCCATTGTAATGTCGACAATTGAGACAACGAGTATCCCATTCCGATTTTATAAAGAAAATATTATGACATCCGATGCTGAAAAAGCATTTCATGATTTACGAATCAATGCACATGAAGCAATTTACTTTCAGCTGAACTTCCCGAGTGTACCGCCTGATCCTCTGTATTTGGCGGTACTGGAGGAAAACCCGTATGTACCTGCTGATATCTTTATTAGTGAAAAAGACCGTCTAGCAGCAGAGCGTTTACTGGAAAATAGTGTACTAGAATTCCAGGAACAGCAACTGTTAAAAGAAATAGATGAAGCGCTGGACAGTGGAGATAAAGATCGTTTTTTCGAGTTATCTAATTTATTGCAAGCATTAAAGCATACGAAGTAATTTTGAACTTTATTAAAAAAATTACTTCTTTCCTATTTTCAGAAGTTTAAAGGTACTAGGAGGAAAGAATATGAACTTTATTGTAAAAGATGTAGAGCAGTTCCAGGCACAAAAGCAGTTTATAGATACGGCAATTGTCCCGCTCGTGCAATTGGATTTTTCTGATCAAGGGATAAAGCAGAGCAGTTCTGCTTCAGAATATTTAATGACGTTGACCAATTTCATAGAGCAGCAGTTTAAAGGTCGTCTTTTATTATTGCCCCCCTTTTCATATACGTTGGGAACCAAGTCAGATAATATGCCAGCAGCAATGGAAAAAGAATTGAAGGAAGCAGGTTTTAAAGCAGTGGTCTTTATTACCTGTGACCATTCATGGACTGAATTTAAAGAATATTTAAATATTATTTGGCTTCCGGCTATCCCCCTTGAGTCCATGGATCAGGGTGTAAAACAGAGAATTTTGGAAGACCAGTTAAAACAAGTCATCCCAACTTTTACGAAAATTTGGGTTTAACGAGCATATATGTGCGACATTTGTTTCATTAAATGTTCACAAACTACACTTTTGGAAATGAATGCTATATTGACCAACTTATTCAGTTGATATATCATAGATATGTCCTAGTTATTTACTATTTTTAAAAGTATATGTCCGTTGGACTGACCTTTTAGTAAGAGGGGGGAAAAGGATGAGTAGGAATCGAGTTACAAGACGTCAATTTTTAACTTATACAATTACTGGTGTAGGTGGATTTATGGCGGCAGGAATGTTAATGCCAATGGTACGTTTTGCTATTGACCCAATTCTTCAGTCAAAAGAAGATGGTGATTTTGTACAAACAAGCAAAAAAATTGCCGAGATTACAGAAGTTCCAGTCAAAGTGGATTTCTCGTATGAACAGACGGATGGTTGGTACAAATCAGAAGTAGCAGATGCTGCTTGGGTTTACAAAGAAGGCGACGAAATCATCGCAATCTCACCTGTATGTAAACATTTAGGGTGTACTGTAAACTGGGAAGGTAATCCAGAACACGCAAATCAATTCTTCTGTGCATGTCATGCGGGACGTTATGAAAAAACAGGCGTAAACGTAAAAGGTACACCGCCTCTTGGACCACTGGATATGTATGAAGTGTCAGAAAATGATGGTTTCTTAATGCTTGGGAAAAAAATCGCTAACACACACAGTAACTAAATAAGTTAGGGGGTACGACACAGTGCTAAATAAAATTTATGATTGGGTCGATGAACGTTTAGATATTACTCCTATTTGGCGTGATATTGCCGACCATGAAGTGCCAGAGCACGTTAACCCTGCCCATCACTTTTCAGCATTCGTTTACTGTTTCGGGGGATTAACATTCTTTATTACAGTAATCCAAATTCTATCAGGTATGTTCTTGACTATGTATTATGTACCAGATGTAGAGAATGCTTGGAAATCAGTTTACTATTTACAAAACGAAGTAGCATTCGGTGAAATCGTTCGTGGTATGCACCATTGGGGGGCATCTTTAGTAATTGTTATGATGTTCTTACATACACTTCGTGTATTCTTCACAGGTTCTTATAAAAAACCGCGTGAATTAAACTGGTTAGTTGGTGTAGGTATCTTTGCCATTATGTTAGGTTTAGGTTTCACAGGTTATTTATTACCATGGGATATGAAAGCGTTATTCGCGACTAAAGTAGGTATCGAAATTGCTGCATCTGTTCCGTTTTTAGGTGAAACGATAAAAATATTATTAGCTGGGGATTCTACGATTATCGGGGCACAAACTTTAACTCGTTTCTTTGCTATTCATGTATTCTTCTTACCAGCAGCACTATTTGCTCTATTGGCAGTTCACTTTATTATGATCCGCCGCCAAGGTATTTCAGGACCTCTATGATCCGAAACTAATTGTACTATTTTTTAAGGAGGGGACACTATGCAACGCGGAAAAGGTATGAAGTTCGTAGGTGATTCACGTGTAAAAGCGAGTAACCGTATGCCGAACGTGCCAAAAGATTATTCCGAGTATCCAGGGAAAACAGAAGCTTTCTGGCCTGACTTCTTATTAAAAGAATGGATGGTTGGTGCAGTTTTCTTAATCGGTTATTTATTATTAACTGTCGCACATCCTTCACCACTTGAAGGCCCGGCAGATCCAACAAATGCATCGTATATACCGTTACCGGACTGGTACTTCCTATCAATGTACCAACTATTAAAATACTCTTATGCGTCTGGTCCATATAACGTTATTGGCGCAATGGTTATTCCAGGTATTGCATTTGGTTCATTAGCATTGATACCATTTTTAGATAGAACACCTGAACGTCGACCATTTAAACGACCATTACCTACAGCATTTATGTTGTTGGCAATAGCAGCACTTATTTATACAACATGGGAATCTGTTCAGGCTACTAACTGGGAAGCAGTTCATGCTCAAGGTGAAATTACGGATAAACATTTAGGCTTACTTCCGGATGTTGAAGTAGATGAAACGTCCGAAGGATATGAAATCTATCAAGCTCAAGCTTCATGTATCGGCTGTCATGGTGGAGACTTGGCTGGGGTTTCCGGGCCAATGCTTCTTGGCAATGAGTTATCAGCTGAAGAAGTTCAAGAAGTAATTGTGAATGGACGTGGCGGTATGCCGGCTGGAGCATTTACAGGTACAGAGGAAGAACTTCAAGTTTTAGCTGAATTTATCGCAGGATTAAAAGAAGCTGAATAATTTTTACACTGGAGAGTCAGAATATTGACTCTCTTTTTTATTTTCATTTATTTGTATTTTTTAACGAAAGCTTGCGTAACAAATAAGAACATATATAATTAAAGACGTACAATATTTGGTTTAGTTGCACACACTACATAATAAGGAATAATGAAGAATGAGGAAGAAAAAGGTGAACAAATGAAAGCATATATGATGCAATTGTGGTACGTATTAAACCATCGTGCCTTTTTAACATTACTGCTTATTATTAACTTGCTTGGTACAGTTTACGGCTATTACTGGTATCGGGGGCAGTTGGCAGTAACAGACCCGATTTACTATATATTCGTACCGGATTCGCCCACTGCAAGCTTATTTTTCTGTTTTGCCATTATTGGTTGGCTGATCGGCAAAAACTTCAAATTAATGGAAGTGCTTGCCTTTATCACGTTAATTAAATATGGATTATGGGCAGTTGCGATGAATCTTCTAACATTTGCGGAGAATGGACAGTTGGGAGCAGACGGGTGGATGCTCGTTGCTTCACATTTTTTAATGGCAGTACAGGCTGTTCTGTATTTACCGAATTACCGATTTAAAATGTGGCACGTGATGGTTGCGGCTATTTGGACATTGCATAACGATATAATCGACTATTTATTTGGCCAAATGCCATTTTACAGAGTCATTTACCAGTATCCAAGCGAGATCGGCTACTTCACTTTTTGGCTTTCGATGGTATGTATAGTCTTTGCTTTTCTTGAAAGCCGTAAGCGTGAATATTTGCAACAAGACTAGAAAGCCTTTAAAATTAAAGCATAGAAAGAGATAGAAAGGGAGTTTGATAATAGTGATGTATATTATTTACTTTATCATCATTTTGCTGTTACCGTTGTATGCGCAAATGAAGGTAAAGAGTACTTACAAAAAGTTTGCTAAAGTTCCAGCTGAAAAAGGAATGACAGGTGCTCAAGTAGCACGTTATATTTTAGATCAACATGGTTTAACAGATGTTCGTGTAGTACCGACTCAAGGTTTTTTAGCTGACCACTATAATCCTGCAACTAAAACGGTTGCCTTGTCTGAAGACAACTACTACAATTCTTCAATCGCCGGTACATCTGTAGCAGCGCACGAAGTCGGTCATGCGATACAGCATGCGGAGGCTTATTCGTTCTTAACATTGCGTTCGAAATTAGTGCCGGTAGCTAATATTTCATCGAATATGTCTTGGATTTTTGTAATAATCGGTATTTTAGCTTCATCTTCAGGTTTCCTGTTGCTGGGTATTGCTTTATTATTAGCGGGTGTTGTGTTCCAAGTTGTAACATTACCGGTAGAGTTCGATGCATCCAAACGTGCGATGAATGAAGTCGTATCTTTAGGGATTATCAACAATACTGAAGAACGCTCAGCGCGTAAAGTTTTAAATGCAGCGGCAATGACATACGTGGCAGCAGCAGCTGTAGCAATAATGGAACTATTACGTTTAATCCTGATTTACACAGGCATGACTTCGGAAGATTAATTTTTAAACTAATAGAAATTAAAAAAGTCATTTTCTCATTAGGGAAAATGACTTTTTTGTTTGAACATTATTCAAGCATTGAATGTTCTTACTAAGTTGTGTCCGTTAAACGGATACTGTAGGAGAGGGCAAAACGATTAGATAACTTAATTAGCCTAATGAAGAGGCTGTTTTTTATCGTCCAATGTGAAACCTTCACCAGTTACATCGCGGACATCCATGACGGATACGAATGCATGCGGATCGATGCCGTGGACAATATTTTTTAGACGGACAAGTTCATTTCGTCCGATTACACAGTACAGAACATCCCGGTGTTCTTTTGTAAAATGACCATGACCGTCAAAAACGGTTACGCCACGGTCCATATTATTCGTAATTAGGTTTGCGATCTCATCGGACTTCACCGAAATAATAAATGCACCTTTTGCTGAATAGGCGCCTTCCTGCACTAAATCAATGACACGGCCGCCAACATATACGGCTACTAATGTATACATCATCGAACGGGCATCCAAAAATGTCATCCAGGAAAGGATAATGACAAAGAAATCAAAGCCGAACATCGTTTTACCCATACTCCAACCAAGATATTTATTTGCAAGTCGGGCTAAAATATCGACCCCGCCGGTTGTCCCGCCGAATCGAAACACAATCCCTAAACCGATCCCGACGAATACCCCTGCAAACAACGATACAAGGAATAGATCATCCTGCAAGTTCATATCGACTTCGTATATTTGGAAGATTTTTAAGAATACCGATACGCTAAGTGTACCGATGATCGTATAGATAAATGATTTTTTCCCTAGTAAACGCCATCCTAGAATAAACATTGGAATATTTAATAACAAATTCATTAATGCTGGGTCCCAATTTAGTGTAAAATATAAAATAAGTGTAATACCACTAAATCCACCTTCACCCAGTTGGTTTTGCATATTGAAGTGGACAAAACCGAAACTGAATATTGCGGAACCGATAAGAATTCCGATGATATTCTGTATTTTTATTCCTTGCATAGTAATCCCCCTAAAATCAGTTGAGTAAGAATATATGTGTTGGAGCAGAAAAAAGGTTACATTGTTTATTATGTTTGATTTTGTCGTATTTGACAACAATATGGATGAACGCAAAAATGGCGCATCTTATTACTCAAGATTATTTAAATAAGGATAAAAAGCAACTAACAGTAAAAAGGAGTTTTTTTAGTATGACAATCAGAGTAGCAATTGCCGGTGCACGAGGCAAGATGGGAACAGAAGCAGTACATACAATCATGAATAATGACGGAATGGAGCTTGTATCAGCACTTGATTATAAAGAAGTCGGTACATCACTAGCCTTACTTGAAGAGTTTCCGAATCATTATGAAGTTCCGATTTATACTAATTTTGTTGAGCTTGTGCGTGAAACAAAGCCGGATGTACTTTTAGATTTAACAAATCCGCTTTGTGTTTATGAACGAACAAAACAGGCATTATTACATAACATACGTCCAGTAGTTGGGACGACCGGTTTTACCGACGAACAACTTGAAGAACTGCAGCAAATGGCAACAGAAAAACAATTAGGCTGTATTATTGCGCCGAATTTCGCGATTGGTGCAATATTAATGATGAAGTTTGCCAAAGATGCCGCAAAATATTTCCCGGATGTGGAAATTATCGAAATGCATCATGATCAAAAGCTAGATGCGCCATCTGGTACTGGTATTAAAACAGCACAAATGATCAGTGAAGTTCGAAAAGCGAAAAAGCAAGGGCATCCGGAAGAAAAAGAAACACATACTGGTGCAAGAGGCGCAAACTTTGACGGCATGCATATCCATTCAGTAAGACTTCCGGGTTTAGTTGCGCATCAACAAGTACTGTTTGGCAGCACAGGTGAATTATTAACGATTCGTCATGATTCATTAAATCGCGGAAGCTTTATGAGCGGTGTTACATTTAGTATTGAAGAAGTAATGAAAACCAATACATTAATCTACGGATTAGAGAACATCATTTAGAAATGGGTTGATAATTATGAAAATAGCATTAATAGCACATGACCGGAAAAAAGATAATTTAATTCAGTTTGCGATTGCGTATCGCGATATTTTAAAAGAGCATGATCTATATGCGACAGGCACTACGGGTACGATGATTGAAGCGGAAACAAGACTTCCGATTACGAAGTTTCGCTCAGGTCCATTAGGGGGAGATCAGCAAATCGGTGCGATGATCGCCAATAATGATATGGATATGGTATTTTTCTTCCGTGATCCATTGACAGCACAGCCACATGAGCCGGATGTCATGGCATTAGTGCGGTTATGTGACTTGTATCATATACCGCTTGCGACAAATATGGGAACAGCAGAAATTCTATTAAAAGGGCTTCAGGAAGGTTTTGTTGACTGGCGCATTTTAGAAGAACGCAGAAAATAAAAAGGCAGTCAATTTTACTTTGTTTCATTTTTGAAGAAAGTTAAAATCGTATAGTTGAAAGGATGGGGAGCCGAATGAAAAAATTAAAAATTGGTATTACATGTTACCCGACAGTGGGAGGTTCGGGTGTAATTGCAACAGAGTTAGGCAAAATGTTAGCAGAACGAGGACATGAAATTCACTTTATTACTTCAAGTGTGCCATTTCGACTTAATAAAATTTATTCAAACGTTTTTTTCCACGAGGTGGAAGTGAATAATTATTCGGTATTTCAATACCCACCATACGATATTGCATTAGCAAGTAAAATGGCTGATGTTGTTAAAGAGGAAAAACTTGATTTATTACATGTTCATTATGCGATTCCTCATGCGGTTTGTGCGGTTTTGGCCCGCCATATGAGCGGCGAGAACTTTGGCATTGTCACAACACTTCACGGAACAGATATTTCTGTTTTAGGCGAAGATTCTACATTGGCACAGGCGATCAAGTATGGGATTGATTGTTCCGATGCAGTAACGACTGTTTCGGAATCATTGAAACAGCAGACATATGCTATGATCGATACGAAAAAACCGATTGAGACGATTTATAATTTCGTTGATGAGGACGTATTTAAGCCTGTGGATCCCGGCAATTTAAAAGAGCAATTTGGTATTTTGCCGCATGAAAAAGTAATTATCCATGTCTCGAATTTCCGTAAAATAAAAAATCTGCCTGACGTGGTCGATTCATTCCTGAAGATTCGTGAGCGCATGCCGGCCAAATTATTATTAGTCGGGGATGGACCGGAAAAGCATCGTGTCACAGATATTGTTAAAGATTCACCTTATACGGATGATGTATTGTTTTTAGGGAAGCAGGAAAACATTACAGAACTTTTTGCAATCAGTGATTTAAAGTTATTGCTTTCAGAAAAAGAATCGTTCGGGCTTGTATTATTGGAAGCTATGGCATGCGGTATACCTGGCATAGGTACAGCGATCGGCGGGATTCCTGAAGTGATCGAACATGGTGTGAACGGCTATTTGGTTCCGCTTGGAGATACGCAAGCTGTCGCGGATTATGCGGTCGAACTGCTGCAGGATGAGGAAAAACATAAAGCTTTCAAAGAAGCCGCACTACAATCGGTACGCGAACAATTCCATGAATCAAAAATGGTTGAACAATATGAACGTATATATGAAAGTGTGGTTGAAAAAAAGAATGATTCCGCAACAATGGCAAGCGGCAAAGGAAGTCATTAAAAAGATTGAACATGCCGGTTTTGAAGCTTTTATTGTAGGAGGAGCGGTGCGGGATTATTATTTGCAAAAAGAAAATAATGATGTCGATATCGCAACGAGTGCATTGCCAGAAGAAATTCAAACAATCTTTTCCCAAACAATTGATGTCGGCATCGCTCACGGGACGGTCATTGTACTGGACTGTGGAGAACCAATCGAAGTAACAACTTACCGGACAGAGTCTACTTACAGTGACCATCGTCGTCCAGATACAGTAGAGTTCGTTCGAAATTTACAAGAGGATTTAAAACGCCGGGATTTTACAATGAATGCAATGGCCCTAAGTCAAACGGGAGAGTACATCGATTATTACAATGGCCGCCACCATATCGACAGCAAAGTTATTTGTGCTGTAGGGGAGCCTGATCAACGTTTTGAAGAAGATGCTCTCCGAATGCTGCGGGCTGTCCGATTTGCTGCACAGCTTCACTTCTCAATCGAGGAAAACACTTTCGAAGCAATCCGGAAAAAAGCAGCATCGATTGAATATGTTGCAATCGAGCGCATTCAAGTAGAACTTTCAAAGATTTTTATCTCTGCTCATGCTGCATTCGGTATTGAATATATGGAAAAAACGAATTTGGGTAATTTTCTATATGGCGATTTTACTTCTTCTGATTGGGCATGCTTTTATTCGGAAGACCGACAAGTTGGCTGGGCATATTTCTGTTTAGTAAACGGCAGTGAATTGACGCTCCTTACGAAGTATCGCTGTTCGAATAAGGATAAGCTCTTCGTGAAAACGGTGTTGGAAGCTTATGAAAGCCTGCTCAGTGGGATGAGCCTTGGTGATCTAATGCGCTTTGATACAACGATTCTTAAAACAGCCCACCAATTTACTATTTGGCAAAATCATAAACTTGAATTGAGTTATGAAGAATTAGTGGCACGAAAGAGCGTATTGCCGATTCAGCATGTGCATGAGCTTGCGATTACAGGAAAAGACTTGTTGGAGTGGTCCCCGAAAAAACGCGGCAGCTGGATTAAACAGACGCTTGATGCAGCAGTGGAAGTGGTCTTAAATGGGAAAGTCCAAAATGATAAACAACAATTAAAGGAATGGTTTTATGCATTTCACGATGAAGGATGAAATTTTGAAACGATTTTTGACTGCGGATGGAGAACCGATTTCCGGCCAAGTGTTGGCGGATGAGCTTAACGTCTCCCGAACAGCAATATGGAAGCATATGCAAACATTGAAACAGGAAGGCTATGAGTTTGAAACGGTAAAAAAACGCGGGTATAAACTGTTATCTGTACCGGATAAAGTGGATATGGGTCAATTACAGCAATTTTTGACAACGGAACGCTATGGCCGACAAGTTCATTGTTATGAAACGGTTGAGTCGACACAGCTTGTTGCGCATGAACTTGTCCGAGCGGGTGCACCGGATGGCACGGTTGTTATCGCTGAGCACCAAAAGGCAGGGCGAGGGCGCATGATGCGTGAATGGGAATCGACAGAAGGACAAGGGATTTGGATGACTGTCATCATACGCCCGGATGTTGCCCCGCACCAGGCCCCACAATTTACTTTAGTTACTGCTGTGGCCATTGTTGAAGCGATGAAGTCGAGTTTTAAAAATTTCACACCTGAAATCAAATGGCCGAATGATATTTTAATTAACGGCAAAAAAACAACGGGAATTTTGACTGAAATGGTAGCTGAGGCTGATCGTATCCAGGCTTTACTCATTGGTATTGGGATTAATGTCAATCAGCAGAAGAGTGATTTCCCTGAACAGCTGCAATCGATTGCAACTTCGATTGCGATTGAAGAAGGAGAGCCGATTGAACGTGTGCATTTCGTCGCCGATGTGCTTGAATCATTGGAGAAATACAGTGATGAATACGTGAAAAACGGTTTCGGTCAAATTAAACAACTATGGGAACAGTCTTCGGGGACAATCGGAAAACAGGTGAAAGCAACAACACTCCGTGAAGTCGTTGAAGGGGAAGCTGTCAGTATTACTGAGAGCGGTGTCCTGGAAATTCGTAAAGAGAACGGAGAAATTATTGGTATTTATTCTGCTGATATTGAACTTTTATCGTAAAGGCCTCGTTAAAAAAAGTTTTTACAGTAATTATTTATTCTGTACGTTTTCTTCCAAACTTGTTATAGTAGCTTTAGGACAGTATCTTAATAGAACTGTACCTGCAACTGCTAGTCAACATTAAAAAAATCTGCTTTGATCTACACAAGACAGAGACGGAAGAAAACGCGCATAAATTAATTCATTTTATACTGGTAATTCGATTCTATTTCCACTTAAAGTATGAAATGTGTTGAATTTACGTATGGTACTACCCTTCTGTCTAATTTTAGATAGAAGGGTATTTTTGTTTTCTTTCCACTTAAGGAGGAAGAATATGAAAACAACTGCACAGTTTTTAAAAATGAAAGAGCAAGGCGAAAAAATTGTCATGATTACCGCCTATGATTATCCCGCAGCGAAATTTTCCGAAGCGGCAGGTGTTGATATGATACTTGTCGGGGATTCCCTCGGGATGGTTGTACTAGGCTATGAATCGACAATGCGTGTAACTGTGGAAGATATGATTCACCATAGTAAAGCGGTTCGCCGAGGTGCACCAGATACGTTCATCGTCGTCGACATGCCATTTGGTTCTTATCACGGAGATGTGAACGAAACATTGAAAACGGCTGTGAAAATGATGCAGGAAACGAATGCAAATGCCGTAAAAGTAGAAGGGGCCGATGATATCGTACCTGTTATTAAGAAGTTAACCGATGCGGGTATCCCGGTAGTGGCACATTTAGGATTGCTGCCACAATCGGCAGGAGTTCTTGGCGGTTATAAAGTGCAAGGCAAAACAGCCGAGCAAGCGGAAAAATTAATAAAAGATGCTCTACTTGTTGAACAGGCAGGTGCATGTGCTGTCGTGCTGGAATGTATTCCACATCAGTTGACGGAAGTTGTCTCGCATAACTTAACGATCCCGACAATTGGCATCGGTGCAGGTGTAAAAGCTGATGGGCAAGTACTTGTATACCATGATTTATTACAATACGGAAAACATCATATACCAAAATTTGTTGAAGCATTCGCACAAGTCGGTGAAGAGGTAGCGAAGGGGATTACGAATTATACAAATGCTGTAAAATCAGGTACATTCCCGACCTTACAACAAAGTTTCACAATGAAAGAGACAGAGCTAATCGAGCTCTACGGAGGCGTAAAATAATGAACGTATTAACAACAATAGCCGAGTTGCGGGAAGTAGTTCAAATGGCAAAATACAATCGCCAATCAATCGGTCTTGTCCCGACAATGGGTTATTTACATGAAGGCCATCTAACATTGGCTGCAAACGCACGCAGCGAAAATGAACTTGTTATCATGAGTATATTCGTCAACCCAACACAATTTGGTCCAAATGAAGATTTTGAATCATACCCAAGAGATTTACCACGCGATACAGAATTGGCAAAATCGGTAGGGGTAGATTATATATTTGCACCGTCTGTAGAGGAAATGTATCCACACAATGGAGGGATTTCTATTCGTGCAGGACGGCAGGCGCATATTTTATGCGGAGCGACCCGTCCTGGTCATTTTGACGGAGTTTTGCAAGTCGTGGCGAAGCTCTTTAATTTAGTACAGCCGGACCGTGCTTATTTCGGTCAAAAGGATGCCCAGCAAGTGGCGATCATTCAAACAATGGTACGCGATTACAATTTCCCGGTGACAATCCGTGTTGTTCCGGTTGTACGCGAAGAGGACGGTTTGGCAAAATCAAGCCGCAACGTTTATTTGTCTGCTGAAGAACGTTCACAGGCACCTGCAATTCAGCAGGGACTACAACTGGCGAAAAGAGAGCTGTTGGAATCCGGAAGTGTGGAATCGGCAATTGCACTCGCAAAAAGAATCATCCATGACAACACGGATGGCCACGTTGATTATTTAATGATTTTATCTTACCCTGATTTACAGGAAATTGATGATCGGACAGAGCAAATCGTTGTTGCAGCTGCCGTTCAAATTGGTAAAACACGTTTAATCGATAATTTAATTTTTTCATTAAAAGGGGAAGTAATCCATGTTTAGAATGATGATGAACAGTAAAATCCACCGTGCCCAAGTGACACAGGCAGATTTGAATTATGTTGGATCCATTACAATAGATGAAGATATTTTGGATGCGGTTGGAATGCTGCCGAATGAAAAAGTTCATATTGTCAATAACAACAACGGAGCACGCTTTGAGACGTATATTATCGCCGGAGAGCGTGGTTCAGGAGTTATTTGCGTAAATGGAGCAGCAGCTCGTCTTGTTCAAAAAGGTGATATTGTCATCATTATTTCTTACGTGTATGTGGATAATAAAGAAGTTGCCGAACATACTCCGACTGTTGCGATTATGGGTGAAAACAATACAATTAAAGAAATAATCGAATACGAACCGGAAGCAACAATTATGTAAAATTTATATATGAAAAGCTGTCATGAAGGATTATTCCTATATGCTTATATTACATTTTTGGTTTAAAAAGGATATTTTTGTAATTTTTATATCATCTCCTTGTAATCTTTTTGAAATATTAAATGTGTAGACTTGGATTTAGCTTTATTTTACAAAATAGACAAAAGATACAGGGGGAAATAATTAATATGTTTCAAAATAAACTATTATTTAGCTTTGCCTTCTTTGTGGTCACTGCCTTATTCTTCACAAGCGCGGCAATTGCAGCAACGCATACTGTGAAGAAAGGTGAGGAATTGGATGAAATTGCAGATCTTTATGACACATCAGTATATACATTGCTTGAATTAAATGAAGTTAACGACATAGAAGAAGTAACGGAAGGCTTCGTACTGAAATTACCGGATCATATTCAAAATAAGAAGGTTCCGGTTGAAAAAAAGGAGAAAAAGGAAACAATTGATGACTTTGAAGTTGTTAAAACTTTAACAGTTGAAGCAAGCGCTTTTACAGCATACTGTAAGGGATGTTCGGGAAAAACGGCGTCGGGAATTGACTTGAAGAAAAATCCGGATATTAAGCTGATTGCGGTTGATCCAAAGATTATCCCGCTTGGAACGAAAGTATGGGTGGAAGGGTACGGAATTGCAGTTGCTGGTGATACAGGCGGTTCGATTAAAGGAAACCGAATTGATGTTTTTGTTAAAACAAAAAAAATCGCGCTTAATTGGGGACGTAAAAATGTAGAAATTAAAGTATTAAAATAACGAATAAATGGGCGGCGAATGCGATGGGCATTTCGCTGCTTTTTATTTGTGTGAATATTGGGAATTGAAAGAATATCGGTGGCCGAATTGTTGCATTCACCACACTGTAATGCTAATGTGAAAAATGAGGTGGTATATATGGAAAAATTTGATTTAGCCGTCATTGGTGCAGGGCCTGGTGGATATGTAGCGGCAATCCATGCCGCAAAAAGCGGGTTAAAAGTAGCGCTTGTCGAAAAAGATAAAGTTGGTGGTGCCTGCTATAATGTCGGCTGTATTCCATCAAAAATTATGCTTGAGCATAGTAAGCTGGTGCAGGAAATTCGGCGCGGAACTGATTGGGGTGTGACGGTACCAACGATTAATATTGATTTTCCGAAGTTAATGCAGCGAAAAGATCAAGTGGTTGATGAACTGTTATCTAATATTGAAACATTTATCGGAAATGCACAGATCACAATGTTTCGGGGGAAGGCGACAGTGACCGCAGAACGAAAAGTGATTATCGGTAATGAGGCGTTTACAGCAGATCATGTCATTTTAGCAACAGGCAGCCGTCCGTTCGTTCCGCCATTTAAAGGGCTTGAAAACGCCAATTATCATACGACGGATACGTTTTTTTCGATCCAGGAGCTGCCGAAACAATTAACAATCATCGGAGGCGGGGTCATTGCAATTGAAATGGCATTTGCTTTAGCGCCAATGGGAACAAAAGTAACCGTATTAAACCATAGTAAAGATATTCTGCAAACAGAAGAACCGGATGCACGACCGATTATTAAAGAAAAAATGAAACAACTGGGAATTGAACTTGTGACCGACTTTACATTTGAAGAAATCCATGCTGACCATGTTCAAACATCAATCGGCAATTTCCCGTTTGAAAATTTACTGTTTGCTACAGGGCGCCGACCAAACACTGAAATTGCTGAAGCGCTGGAAATGCAGATGGATGGCCGTTTAATTAAAGTAAATAATCACTATGAAACGAGTATTCCCGGTATTTATGCGATAGGTGATTTAGTCGGCGGATTCCAGCTTGCCCACTCTGCAAGTGCAGAAGGTGTACATGCAGTAGACTATATTTTAGGAAAGCATCCGAAAGTGATCAATCAGCAGGAAATCCCGCGATGTGTATATACACATCCTGAAATTGCGACTTTCGGCATGCTGGAACACGAAGCACCTGCAGATAGTATTGTAACGAAGATGTATTTACCTACGAACCCTAAAGCATTGCTTGAAGGAAATACACAGGGCTTTATGAAGTTTGTGGCGAGTCCTGAAGGTGATATTTACGGGGCATGTGTCGTTGGTGATGGCGCGACGGAAATGATTAACTCTATGCTTGCGGCAAAAGTATTAGGAGGATCAGTAAAAGATTTGGCAAGGCTTATTTTCCCGCATCCGACGGTCAGCGAGCACGTCGGCGATGCGGCACGTTCTGTTTTCGGAAAAGCGATTCATGCAAAATAACTTGTTGCTACGGTGCAGTTGAGATGTACCGTAGCTTTTTTCAATCCAATTTCTTTTTTATTGTGCTGAATTCTACTATACTTGTTGTATACAATTCCAACATGAGGTGACATATGAAAAATCAGTCAATGGAGCTTGTAGAAAAAGAAGTGGAAAACACATTATATCAATGTATTGATTTTAATATAGAAGAAAACTATATTGCGATGGGACAAGAGTTTGCTAAGGTGCTCGCGCTACTGCAGGAACATGGTCTTATTAGTCCGGCATTAAAAGTGATTACTGACCCGGAACAATGTCTGACGGAAACGCGTATATTGCTCGAAAGTCTGCAGGAAGCGCAAAAAAGGCATGCTTCACGGAGAAAACTGCTGACACATCGGCATATTTTAAATGTATGGCTTAGAAAAAATCAGTATTTTCAGCGAGAGGTTTTACCGGGTTTTTTCTAATCTATCTCTTTGTTTATGTATAAGAAATATTCAGATAATGATAAAATGTTATTGCTTTTTCTTTTTTTATTGTTTAAAATAAAGCTAATCTTATACGAAGCACGGCATGGTGGAGTCAGTCAAATCTGGCTCCTTCATGCCTTTTTGTATGGAAAAGGGGGATATTATGTTTATTTTTCAAATTGTTATCGTACTATTGGCTACTAAACTCGCAGGACATTTATCAGTACGTTTAGGCCAGCCTTCAGTACTCGGTAAAATTCTGATCGGTATCATTATCGGTCCTGCAATGCTTGGCTGGATTACTGACAATGAAATTATGCAAACATTCAGTCAAATAGGGGTAATTTTATTAATGTTTTTAGCCGGTTTGGAAACAGACCTGGAAGATTTAAATGCAAATATGAAGGGGGCAATTTTCGTAGCAATTGGCGGTGTCATTTTACCGATTGCAATGAGTTATCCGTTAGCATTGGCATTTGGCCTTACACAAGGTCAGGCGATTTTCATCGGATTAACATTAGCCGCTACATCTGTAAGTATTTCGGTTCAGACATTAAGTGAAATTGGTTGGCTGAAGAGTAAGGAAGGTTCTACTTTGCTAGGAGCTGCTGTACTGGATGATATTATCGTCGTTGTGTTAATTGCAATTGCAATGAGTTTCCTTGTAGGGGATGATGTTTCGATTCCAGCATTAATCGGCGGAAAAGTATTCTTTTTTGTTCTATTGGCTGTTGTAATGATATGGGTGATTCCGACATTCTTAAAACTGTTTAGCCGCCTGAAGGTAACGGAGGCCCTGTTAAGCGGAGCACTTGTTGCATGTTTTGCTTTAGCTTACATAGGAGAACATTATTTTGGTATTGCTACAATTATCGGAGCGTTCTTTATCGGTATTGCGATTGGACGTACTCCATTTAAAGATACAGTCGAACATAAAGTAGAACCGATTGCAAACGGGTTATTTGTGCCATTCTTCTTCGTAAGTATCGGATTGTCCGTTACATTCGCTGGAATTACAGGAAATATCTGGTTCTTAGTGATTTTCTCGATCGTGGCAATTATATCGAAGCTTATCGGTTCTGGTCTTGGTGCAAAATTGGCAGGCTTCAGCTGGAAATCTTCAACAGGTATCGGTGCCGGGATGATTTCTCGTGGTGAAGTTGCACTGATTCTCGCGGGTATGGGATTATCAAGCGGATTGCTGCCGGCGGAAGATTATACACCAATGGTAATCGTAATTATTATTACAACGTTGGTTACACCACCAATGTTAAAAGGTATTTTCGGAAATCGTTCAAATTTAATTGATTAATCTAGTTGAATGATTCCTCAAATTGTTGTATTCTATGTTTTAGGTGCCAAAACCTCGGTGAAGATTTAGTCTTCACAACAAAAGCCTCCACCAACAGCACGGATTTGCTGGGAAGCTTTTGAATTGTGCAGGGAGATGAGCCCCTGCACACCTATACATAGTATATTAACCTAGTGTTGTCCTTGAGGCGGCACTAGGTTTTTTTGTCGCCAAATAAAGTAGAGGTGCCCTTAAATTTTATTAGAACATTTAGGGATATATTAGAAAACTTGGATGGATATTCGAATAACCGGAAAGGATATTAGCACAAACGGGACTTATTTTAGAACAGTTAGCGGTTATATTAGAAAATCGTGGCTTTATTAGAATAAATAAAATTTTATTAGATGATTTTAAAATATATTAGAACTTTTAGAACGTTCATATATCGGCTCTAACTCTATATTTACGAACGCAGCATTCCACCTCCACGTTTCAGCCGTTCTATCCAATTACATGACCTCATCACCTCCAGTATGATAAAATGCCGTTATATTACTTGAACTGTGAGTTGAAGAAAAATGAAGGAAAGTCAAAAATATGCGATTGTCGACATTGAAACAACAGGGCATTCCCCTGCAAGCGGCGACCGTATGATTCAAATCGCCATTGTCATTATGCAAGGTTGGGAAATCGTTAAAAAATATTCTAAATTTATTAATCCGGGAAAACCGATTCCGTTATTTATACAGGATTTAACTAATATTACAGACGAAGATGTAAAAGATGCTTTACCATTTGAAGCGCATGCGGATTATATTTATGAGCTGCTTGAAGGGGCTGTATTTGTAGCCCATAATACAGATTTTGACTTGAACTTTTTACAGGCGGAGTTTAACCGTGCCGGAATATCGAAATGGCACGGAAAGAAAATCGACACGGTTGAATTGACTAAAATTTTGTTCCCGATGTCGTTAAGCTACAAATTATCGGATTTAGCGAATGATTTTCATATCGAGCTGCAAAGTGCACACCGCGCGGATGACGATGCACTCGCGACAGCGTACCTGCTTAAACATTGTTGGGAAGAGCTGTTAACATTGCCGCTCGTTACTTTGGAGCAATTGCATAAACGTTCTTTCCGTTTGAGAACAGACTTGTCCCAGCTGTTTTTTGATGCGCTTGTCATTAAACGCAATAAAGCATTAACGGATGAAGGGCATGTCTTTTACCGTAAAATCGCCATCCGCAAAATGGCACCGACGCCAAAAAGTGATGGAGATGAACTTGTTTACCCGCAAACGACAGATGAAAAGATGGCCTTATTATTAAAAGGGATTCCCGATTTTGAAGAGCGCCCGCAGCAGTTTCAAATGATGGACAGCATATGGCATGCATTCAACGCAAAGGCGGAACATGTCATTGAAGCATCAACGGGAATCGGAAAAACAATGGGTTATTTAGTGCCGTCGATTTATTATGCTAAAAAAACAAATCAGAAAATAGGAATCAGTACGTATACTTCCCATTTGCTGGATCAGCTTATGCAAAATGATATTCCGATATTGGAACAGGCGCTTGGGCAGCCGATTAAAATGACCTTGTTAAAAGGGATGAATCATTATATCGACGTCGAAAAGTTCGAGAAAGAGCTTAAGACACAGGATGTTTCATATGATCAGACATTTACAGTACTGCAAACACTTATCTGGCTTTCGAAAACGGAGACGGGTGATTTAAGTGAACTGAATGTGTCGGGTGGTGGCCAGCTGCTCATTGATAAAATCCGAAAGACCGCATTGCCGAAAACGACAATGCCACTTTATGATTTTTATTCACGTGCAATTCAAAATAGTCGCCAGGCGGACATTATTGTGACAAACCATGCGATGCTGCTCAGTGATCTTGTACGCAATGAACAGATTTTTAATTCATTAGGCGGCTGGGTAATCGATGAGGCCCATCAGTTTATACAAGCTGCAATCAATCAGCACGAAAAAATATTCACTTATATGAATTGGAAATATTTATTTGGACAAATTGGTATACAGGAAGATGAACAGCTATTTTATAAGATCCGTCGAGTAGCAATAAAAAAACAGTTGTTGAATTATCAAACACTTGATCAGCTGGAAAAGCGCTATATTCAAATGGTCAATGCATTTGATACGGCAATGACGGCATTGCTTCGAGGAGTGAAAGAAGCGCATCATCACCAGACTAAGCAACTTCAGAAAATCGAAGTGTTCATTTCTGAATTGAAATTAGGTCGTGAAGTTTTAATAAAAGTTTCACTCACTGTGCAGCAATGGGTGGATGAAGCGACCGAGCTTATCCGGAAGTTTACTTCAAGTGTGGAAGAGCTTGCACCGGAGCATGAATATTTAATTGAGCAATGGCAGTATATCGTCAATGAGTTTACAATAAAACTGGCAGAATGGGATGATGTATTTTTAAGTGAAAATCCTGACTATTCATGCTGGCTTGAGTTGGACCAGCGCAGTGTACCTGGCAGTATCCAGCTCTATAAAAAACCGATTGAAGTGACATCAACAATCAGGAAACTTTTTGATCCGATCCGTGAAAAAAGCGGCATTGTCTGGACATCCGGTACGTTAACAGTACCAAGTAATGAGCGTTTTATTACGAACCAGCTTGGGATCAATCCGATGATCCCGATTGAAAAGCTGCATGCGGACCCGAGTTATTATGACGGGGCAGAAGTGTATATTGTCAATGACATGCCTGACATTCAGGCCGTTTCACAGTCTGAGTATATCGAAGAGGTTGCACATGCCGTTACAAATACAGTGCGCATGACGAATGGAAGATGCTTTGTTTTATTCACGTCACAGGACATGCTGCGTAAAACAGTCAACCTTATACAGGAAAGTGAATTGTTAAGCGACTATATGATTTTTGCACAAGGTGTGACATCCGGAAGCCGTATGCGATTATTAAAGTCTTTCCAAAAGTTTAATCATTCCGTATTATTCGGAACGAACAGCTTCTGGGAAGGGGTCGATGTACCGGGCGACGGTCTGTCTGCGGTCATTGTTGTAAGGCTGCCGTTTTCTTCACCGGAAGAACCAGCGTTTAAAGCGCGGGCTAATTATATAACGCAGCAAGGGCGCAATTCCTTTACAGAACTGGCCCTGCCGGATGCCATTATCCGGTTCAAGCAAGGATTCGGCCGATTAATTCGTTCCAGCCATGATAAAGGGGTATTTATCGTTTTGGATCGACGGATTGAAACGAAATCATACGGACAACAGTTTATCGAGTCATTACCGCCAATTTCTATACAAAAACTGCCTCTACACAGTATGGTGCAAAGCTTAGGAAATTGGTATAATGAAAAACGATGAGGAAGGAAAGCAGGTTGACAAAAATGAAACAAAACTTTAAACAACATACAAATACATCGGATTGCAAGGTGCAGTTATGAAAAACTGGATTATCTTTTCGGTTGTCTTTATTTTATCTTTGTCGCTTGTTATTTCAGTGTTCGTATTTTGGAAGGCCAATGCACCGTTTAGTGAAATAGAACAAAAGGCGGAAAGTTTTGCGCTGGATACGAAAGCACTTGCTGTTGTTGATGATTCCTATGTTTACAATGGGAATAAGCCATATGTCACTGTTTTCGGAGTGGATGAGTATGGGAAGGAAAAGGCAGTCTTCGTCCCGATGAGTTTAGATGAGAATTCAATGCAGGAAGTATTTTTAGCAGATGGCATCACTGAAGAAAAGGCGTTGTCTGTTTTTCAGGAAGATACTGCTGCGAAAGAGATTCTTCATATGAAGTTAGGATTCGAGGAGCCGGGTCCAGTATGGGAAATTACCTATAAAAATGAATCCGGCAGCTTGAATTATGTCTATCTTCTATTTGAAGATGGGCAATGGTGGAAACGCATATTGAATTTGTAGAGGAGAGAGCAACATGAAACAATTGTTGGCAAATCGTGTAAAAACTTTAACACCATCTTCTACTTTAGCGATTACAGCTAAAGCGAAAGAGTTAAAGGAGCAAGGTATTGATGTAATTGGTTTAGGTGCAGGGGAGCCGGACTTTAATACACCGGAGAATATTTTAAATGCGGCAAAACAATCGATGGATGCTGGACTGACAAAATATACACCGGCTGGAGGTTTACCTGCTTTAAAGAAAGCAATTATTGATAAATTGGCTCGAGACAATAATCTTACATACAAAGCAAATGAGATAATCGTTGGTGTCGGAGCAAAACACGTTCTGTATACATTGTTCCAAGTTATTTTAAATGAGGGCGATGAAGTAATTATCCCAATTCCTTACTGGGTATCTTACCCTGAACAAGTGAAGCTTGCTGGCGGTGTTCCTGTATATGTGGAAGGAACACAGGAACAGAACTTTAAAATTACAGCACAGCAACTACGTAATGCCATTACAGAGAAAACAAAAGCGGTGATTATTAACTCACCGTCCAATCCTTCCGGTATGATTTATTCGAAGGAAGAATTGGCTGAGCTTGCACAAGTGGCAGAAGAAAAGGATATTTTAATCGTTTCAGATGAAATTTATGAAAAGCTTGTTTACAATGGAATAGAGCATTATTCAATTGCGGAAGTTTCAGACGCAGTGAAAGCACGTACAATTGTTGTGAACGGTGTTGCAAAATCTCACTCTATGACAGGATGGCGCATTGGCTACGCAGCTGGTGACGCGACAATCATTAAAGCGATGACGGATTTAGCATCTCACTCTACTTCAAATGCAACAACAACAGCACAATATGCAACGATTGAAGCATATAACGGCTCGCAGGATGCAGTAGAAAAGATGAGACAAGCGTTTGAATCACGTTTAGAAGCGATTTTCCCGAAATTAGCAGCAATTCCTGGTGTGAAAGTATTAAAACCACAAGGTGCTTTCTACTTATTGCCGGATGTTTCGGAAACAGCCGAGAAAACAGGCTATACTTCAGTGGACGATTTTGTATCGGCACTATTAACAGAAGCAAATGTTGCGGTCATTCCAGGTTCAGGATTTGGTGCCCCAGCGACAATACGTTTATCGTATGCGACATCTTTAGAATTATTAGAAGAAGCAGTTCGCCGAATCGATGCCTTTGTTAAAGCAAAATGGCAAGATTAAGCGTCCTTGCAACATAAGCTTTGGAGGACTTTATGAAAAAAATTATGATTAAAGATATGCCAAATCATATTGGCGAAACAGTAAAAATTGGTACATGGTTAGCTAACAAACGTTCTAGCGGTAAATTAGCTTTCCTACAGTTACGTGATGGCTCAGGCTTTGCGCAAGGTGTAGTTGTAAAAGCAGAGGTGGGCGAAGAACTATTCGCAGTAGCTAAAGGCATGACACAGGAAACATCGATGTATGTTATTGGTGAAGTTAAAGCGGACGAGCGTTCTTCTTTCGGTGCTGAGTTAAATGTTACAGGTATCGAAGTAATCAGTCCTGCTAAAGACTACCCAATTACACCAAAAGAGCATGGTACAGAATTTTTAATGGATAACCGTCACTTATGGTTACGTTCTCGTAAACAACATGCAATCATGAAAGTACGTAACGAAATTATTCGCGCAACATATGAATTTTTCAATGAAAATGGCTTTACAAAAATGGATCCGCCAATCTTAACAGGTTCTTCACCTGAAGGTACGTCAGAGCTGTTCCATACAAAATATTTCGATGAAGACGCATTCCTATCTCAATCTGGTCAGCTTTACATGGAAGCTGCTGCAATGGCATTAGGAAAAGTATTCTCGTTTGGTCCTACATTCCGAGCAGAAAAATCTAAAACACGTCGTCACTTAATCGAATTCTGGATGATCGAGCCTGAAATGGCATTTGTTGAGCATGATGAAAGCTTGGAAGTACAGGAACAATACGTATCTCATATCGTACAATCTGTACTGAAAAACTGTAAGCTTGATTTAGAGCGTCTAGGCCGTGATACATCAAAACTTGAAAACGTGAAAGCACCATTCCCGCGTATTTCTTATGATGAAGCGATCGAGTTCTTACATGAGCAAGGCTTTGATGATATCCAGTGGGGTGATGACTTCGGTGCACCACACGAAACAGCAATTGCCAACCATTACGACAAACCAGTATTTATCACATGCTACCCGATCGGTATTAAACCGTTCTACATGCAGCCACACCCAGAGCGCGATGATGTCGTTTTATGTGCAGACTTAATCGCTCCTGAAGGCTATGGTGAGATTATCGGTGGTTCTGAACGTATTTATGATTATGAATTAATGAAATCTCGTTTAGAACAACATAACTTATCGATGGATGCATATGCATGGTATTTAGATTTATGTAAACAAGGTGCAGTACCTCACTCAGGCTTCGGTTTAGGGTTAGAGCGTACAGTTGCATGGATTTCCGGAACAGAACATATCCGTGAATCTATTCCGTTCCCACGTTTATTAAACCGTTTATATCCATAATTAATTTTAATTTATACAACGAGAAAACGTCCGGAATTTTGCCGGGCGTTTTGTCGTTACGAGCGCACAAAGGGGGATTCAACTATGTCTAAAAATTTTAATCGAATCCGCGTTTGGACGGAGCAATTACAAATTACTATTCCACAATTATTTTTTAAACATTATAGCGAACTAAATATACAAGATGACGAAGCATTAATCATTCTACATTTATTAACGTTCGAACAGGAAGGAATCGACTTTCCGACACCAAATGATTTAATGCAGCGGACAAATTTTCAATTGACGGCTATTTCTCAAATAATTCAACGCTTAATGCAAAAAGGATATGTCGAAATTTCTCAAAGCACTGATGAGTCTGGACGCCTTGCCGAGAAATATTCGATTTATCCTTTATGGGAAAGACTGCTGGATCTGCTGCAATCAAAAGCACAACAACAGGTTTCAACTGCCAACAAATTGGACGAGGCGAAAATTTTTCAGCTGTTTGAACAAGAGCTGGGACGCCTGCTTTCTCCAATGGAAATTGAAACAATCGGTATGTGGATGGACTTGGATCAGCATAGTCCTGAAATTATAAAAGCTGCATTAAAAGAAGCGGTACTTGCTGATAAAGTGAACTTACGCTACATTGACCGTATTTTGATCGAGTGGAAGAAGCGCAACATAAAAACACTCGCACAAATTGAAAAACATAGTGAGCAATACCGGAAAAATACGATGGCCGCAGCACCGATTCAACCGGTACATCAGCAAGAAACAGTTCAGAAAACGGAAAAAGTTTCTTTCTATAATTGGTTAGAGGAGCGAGAATAGGAGGACACCAAAACTTTTATGTTAACAAAAGCAAAATGGAATCACTTTTTAGATGAGATGGATCGCATGTTTCCGGATGCACATTGTGAATTAGTGCATGACAATCCGTTTGAGTTGACGATTGCGACATTATTATCTGCGCAATGTACAGATGTCCTCGTCAATAAAGTGACGAAACAATTATTTCAAAAATATAAAACTCCGCAGGATTATTTAAATGTTTCGCTTGAGGAACTGCAAAATGATATTCGTTCAATTGGCCTTTACCGGAATAAAGCGAAAAATATTCAATTATTATGTGCGCGTCTGTTAAATGAATATGGCGGGGAAGTTCCGGCATCTCGTGAAGATCTTGTCACATTGCCAGGTGTCGGCCGTAAAACAGCGAATGTTGTCTTGTCGGTTGCATTTGATATTCCTGCGATGGCTGTCGATACGCATGTAGAGCGTGTCTCGAAGCGATTAGGGCTTTGTCGTTGGAAAGACAGTGTGCTGGAAGTAGAAGAAACAATCATGAAAAAAACGCCGATTGAACGATGGAGCCGTGCACACCATCAAATTATTTTCTTTGGCCGTTATCATTGTAAAGCGCAAAATCCCGGCTGCGGGTCATGTCCGTTATTGGATGACTGTCGAGAAGGGCAAAAACGTTTGAAAAAAGGTTTGGTAAAAATAGGATGATTTCAGTTCAACAAGAGGCAATTTCAAAAGAAGTGGTGGACGCTTGGTACGGTGAATGGGAGACAATGCGTGAAACGATTCACGCAGCCCATGAACGACGTGACGGATCAGCACTGCAATTCATGGTAGAAGGAATCGAACATTTTGAACAGTTTATTGTAAACGGTTCTATTACAGATATACCGTTTTCAGTGCAAAGCGAGTATGAGCTCATGCCAATCAACGGGATGGAACGTCTGCAGTTTATAAAAGCTCGTCCAGGGCAATATGCATGCTATCGTCAATTGGACGAACTTTATAAAGAAACGAAAAAGCGCTGCGCAAGGCTGAGAATGAAAAAGTAAAATAACCGAACAATCGTTATTTTTCAACTTAAATAAAAAAGAAAAAACATCAATTTTTCTCCTTGTGAGAAAAATTGATGTTTTTTAGTTTAATCTTCTTCTGAGTCTTCAGGCCTTGTTTCGCCGCCCGAAGTAGGAGGGTTTGGTTGGTTCGGTACTGATGGATCAGGGTCGGACTCATCCGGCTCTACAGTATTACCGCTGCCATTGCCGTTGCCGTTATTTCCATTGCCATTGCCGTTTCCATTGTTTCCATTCCCGTTCCCGTTGTTGCCATTGCCATTGCCGTTATTCCCATTGTTGTTCCCGTTACCAGGCTGTTCCGGTTGTTCTGCTTCATTCGGATCTTCAATGGAGTCATTCGGATCTTCTGGCTCTGTTGTCGCATCGCCTTCGACGAATAATGCAACGCTTGCCGGATCACTTCGTAAATCACCCGAAATGGCTGTAACTGTAAATGTATATTCTTTACCTCGTTCGATGTTAGGTACTTGAATTGCGGTTGCGCTTGTCGTAGAAATGACCGTTGCCGGACCGCCATCAACTTTCATCGATACTTCAAATGTAACAGGATCTGTATCTTCACCGGAACCGTCAAGTGATGAATGTGACCAGGAAACATCTGCTAGTTGTGCTGCTTCATTGTATGCCGCTTGTAAACTAGTAGGTGAATCTAGATTTTGAGGTACAAATTCCTGCGTATACTCAGTTGGCTCGGTTCCTTTAACAAACAGCTCTGTTGCTTTTTGTGTAGCTGGTGTATATTCATTCGCCAGTTTTAATGGATTCGATCCGACAACAATCGAAGCCGATACGACACTGCTTGGCTGTTTAAATGATGACGACGGGTTATGCTGATTTAAATCCGTCATGATCGATTTGAACAATGTTTGTGGCAACCAGCGCTCTTCCCATGTTGTAATGGCATCTTTCCGCTGTGAATAACCGCCCCAAATAGCGATTGAGTAGTTTGTTGTATACCCGGCAAACCATGTATCCGGTACTGAGCCACTCTTTAAATTGAACTTTTCAAATTCATCTGAGCCATAGTTTGTTGTACCTGTTTTACCGGCGATATCAACGCCTGATACTATCGCACGTGTCGCAGAGGCATTGCGTTTGTTACTAACTACATCACGTAAAATATCCGTTACCATATAAGCGGTATAATCACTCATTGCTTTTTTGGATTCCGGTTTAAACGATTTTGATGTTTTTCCATCACGGAAAACAATCTTAGTAATGGCATGCGGACTATTATAAGTACCGTTGTTGCCGAATGCTGCATAAGAAGCGGCCATTTGGACAGGAGAAATATTGACGCGTCCTCCACCTAAAGCCTCGGATTCTGTTAATCCGCTTGACTCAATACCTAAATTGCCTAAAAACTCTTTAGCACGTTCCGGACCAACTTCACGGAAAGTCTTCACTGCCGGAATATTTCGTGATGTATAGAGTGCTTCACGTACTGTCATCGTACCTAAATAGCGGCCGTCCCAGTTCCCGATAACTTGATCTGAACCGGAATACGTAATTTTTTCATCGACCGTTGTTTGACCAGTCGACCATTTTAAATATTCAATGGCAGGACCATAATCAATTAAAGGTTTTAAAGTCGAACCAGGCTGGCGGGTTGTCATATCGTAGGCGAAGTTATAGTTGAATTCACCTGTATAATTGCGTCCGCCGCCAATTGCACGAATTTCACCTGTTGGTGTATCGATGACTGCAACACCGGCCTGCATCTCTTCAGTAGGGAAGTTGCTGTCATTGTTCATCAAATCTTCTACAATCGTCTGTGCTTTTGGATCTAGCGTTGTATAAACTTTGATCCCTTCGGAAGTCAGTTCGCTATCACCATTTTTTTCGAGTTCTGCTAAAACGACATCCAAAAATGCAGGATATTTCGTTGTACTGTTTGCTACACGCTCTTCTTCAGGAATGAGCCCGCCAGTAATAGGTTCCTTTTTCGCTTTTTCCGCTTCAGCTTCGGTAATTTTCCCGTGCTGAACCATTAAGCCTAAAACGATATTACGGCGTTTTTTTGCACGGTCCGGCTTTTTGTATGGGTTATAATTGTTCGGACTTTGCGGCATCCCTGCTAATTGAGCATATTCAGCCAATGATAATTCACTTAATTCTTTTCCGTAAAATTCTTTTGCTGCTGTACCAAAGCCATGAATTCTACCTGACATTAGGATTTTATTAAAGTACATTTCAAAAATTTCTTCTTTACTATATTGACGTTCCAGCTTAATTGCGAGCCAAGCTTCCTGCGCTTTACGCTCCAGCTTTTTCTCATTGGTAAAGAATGAGTTTTTTACAACTTGCTGTGTAATTGTACTCGCACCTTGAGCACCAAATCCATCACGGAAGTTGGCAAGTACGGCACCGCCAAGGCGCCACAAGTCAACACCGAAGTGATCAAAAAATCGTGCATCTTCTGTTGCGATAATCGCGTCAATCATTTGCTGTGGAATATCTTCATATTTTACATAATTTCGTTTTTCTGCACCAATTGTTGCAAAAAGTTCTCCATTTATATCATAAAATTCCGATGAAATCGGATCCTTTAATGCATCCTCATCCAGTTCAGGTGCTTTGCTTACATAGTAGCCAAACAATGCGGCACCACTTAAGAAACCAATTACCCCAATTAAAACGATTGCTAAGACAATGCGCTTAATCCATTTCCCTGCAGAAGTTTTCGGTTTTCTGGATTTTTTGTTTTTTTGTTGACGTTCGCGCTTAATTTGTTCGCGTGTTTTTCTATTTTCCGTCACGATGTTTCTCCTCACTTTCACAAACATTATTGTTTGCGATTAACTTTTTTACCGCCTGTAAGTAATCGAGCCTTGGCAAATAGCCTTCGGATATTTCGATGGCATCCTGCTCAAAAACGGCGATTGGTATAGATTTTCTTCCCCCTTCATCCATTGCTGAAAACCATTTTGCCACAGCATGATACGAAATGACAAAATTACGGTTTAACGTGCTGAATCGTACAATGAAAAACGCAACTCCTCGTTGATTTGTCACGGAATGCATATGATCCATTTGGTGAGGGTGAATGTTTTTTAATGGAAAGGATGTTTTACTATCCGTTTCTTTTGCTTCAAAGTCAATGTAATATCCATTCCATACGCCATTATAATCCGTCGTTGAAGGGGTGCGGAAATAAGCCTCTTTAATAACAGCAGCACTTCTAGCCGGATAATCTACTTTGACGATTTGTATAGGAACAGGTTTCTTGTGTATATTTGCCATATTCCTATGTAAATAAAACATATTTGTTTCATTTAGGTCATCTTCTAAGCTTTTTCCACGGTTACTGTAATTGACGGCTCTTTTATTTTTTTCTTTAGCAACCGATTGAGATTTAGCGGATTCCTTTTTTTTCTCAATCTTTGGCGCACTTTCATAGAGTTTCCCGTTTGGATAACGAATCACCATGGAATCACCTTCTTTCCTGGAAGAAATAATACTTTAATAGTGTATCACAAACAATGTACCCGTTAATAATTTTGTAAAAGCTATGCAAAATATAACTTCTTTTAGCGAATGGACACTATTTTTGCCACATGACAAGGATTCCGTGGAAAAAGAAAGAATCATTGTGAAAAGGGGGCATTATATGTCGAAATTATCACGCTTAATCGAACAAGTAGAAATGGCACAAACATTATTATCATTGCAAATGGAACGCGAACAATTAAGAATGAAAGTGGAGCATTTAACCAATCTACTCACAGTTTATCAAAAAGTTAGCTTAGCAGAAACAAAGAGTCAAGTAAAGAATGCCTGTTCGCATATGAGTAGTACAAACGATGAGAATTTGATACACTTAAGAACAAATATACTTTAGCCTGAATGGGCAAAGATGAATAAATTAATAAAAAAGTAGCTGTTGTAGCGAACTATGATATTTTACGCTACAAGGTTAAAACAGATGAAATTACTCGAGGTGCTCTTTATGCAATTAATAGATGAAACATACCAATTAATAGAAGAATGTGATGCGTGTTTACACCGTTTTCATGAAATGCGACGTTTAGACAAGGAGCCGGATTTCTTTAATGAGGTCAAGCCACATGTCGATGAAGTCCATACACGTATTCACGAATGGCAGCAGCATGCGACAAATTGGATAAAAAGCCAGCACCCAAAAAATTTATATGTACAACAAATTGACCACGCAGCCGATGCAATGGAGCAATTTGTTGTACAGTCTTTCTTTAAAGGAACGAGCAAAAAACGGTTTATTCAATCGATCCAATCTGCCCAATATACATTAAAGCTACTCGCAACAAAGGTTGAGGAAGGTGAAGACGATGCTTAGCAAAAAAAGAACCATTTCGCAGCTTGTCGACGAGTGGCAATATGATGAGGAAATGAAGCAAAATATTGTCGCCATGCATACGATTGATGAAAAGCAGGCCCAATATGCAGATTTTCCGTCTAATTTACACCCATCGATCATTAAAGCATTGCATGGGCGCGGTATTGAGCAGCTTTATATCCATCAGCGCCAAGCATTCGACTATGCACAACAGCAAAAGCATTTTACTGCGATTACACCGACTGCTTCGGGAAAATCGTATTGCTACCATCTGCCGGTTTTACAGCAAATTTTAGAAGATCGCTCAAGTCGCGCTATTTATTTGTTTCCTACAAAAGCGCTTGCACAGGACCAGAAATCAGATCTTAATGAATTGATTGAACTGATGGATGAGGATATTTTGAGTTACACATATGATGGAGATACTGCACCAGGCATTCGCCAAAAAATCCGGAAAGCCGGCCATATTGTCATGACAAATCCCGATATGCTGCATTCAGGCATTTTACCGCACCATACGAAATGGGTATCCCTTTTTGAAAACTTGAAGTATATCGTCATTGATGAGTTACATACGTATAAAGGCGTGTTCGGTTCACATGTCGCGCATGTTATAAGAAGACTTCAGCGTATTTGCGAATTTTATGGAAGCAATCCGATTTTTATTTGTACGAGTGCCACAATCAAAAACCCTAAAGAACTGGCGGAAAGCCTGACAAACAGTAAGCATGAGCTGATCGAACAATCAGGTGCGCCTATCGGGAAGAAGACATTTATTTTTTACAACCCGCCGATCGTCCATCCGACATTTGGAGTTAGACGGAGCGCAGTGCTCGAAGTACGCGATATTTCGAAGCGCTTGTTTGAAGCGGGCATACAAACGATTATTTTTGCGAAATCAAGAGTTCGTGTGGAAATGCTCGTGACGTATTTAAAGTCGTTAACATCGAAAAAAATTATGGACGAATCGATTCAAGGATATCGTGGCGGTTATTTGCCGAGTGAACGGCGGGAAATCGAAAAAGGCTTACGAACAGGATCAATACAGATGGTCGTTAGTACGAATGCACTTGAATTGGGTGTTGATATCGGTCAATTACAGGCATGTATTATGACAGGCTACCCAGGGAATATCGCGAGTGCGTGGCAGCAAGCGGGCAGAGCAGGAAGACGTCAGGACGAGGCGCTCATTGTTTATGTTGCGCAATCAACGGCATTGGATCAATATGTTGTCCAAAATCCTAGTTATCTATTAGGAAGTTCACCAGAAGAAGCGCGTATTAATCCGGAAAATCTGTTAATTTTAATGGAGCATTTAAAATGTGCGGCATTCGAACTGCCATTTTCGATGGAAGATACGTATGGGGAATATGAAGTTCAGGAACTATTAGCCTATTTAGAAGAAGAGGGTGTTCTTGTCCGTACAAGCACGAAATGGCATTGGATGAGCGACAGATTCCCGGCACATGAAATTTCACTGCGTTCAGCTGCACAGGAAAATGTTGTCATTATCGATATTTCAACACCTGCCAATACGAAAGTAATCGGTGAAATGGATACGTACAGTGCAATGACTCTTTTACATGAAGAAGCCATCTATTTGCATCAAGGTATTCAGTTCCAGGTCGAAAAGCTCGATTGGGAAGAGAAAAAGGCATTCGTTCGTGAAGTGGATGTCGACTACTTTACAGATGCAAATTTGGCTGTCGAGCTGAAGGTGCTAAGTGAAGATAAATCGGCCCCATTTAAAAACTCGACAGTAAGTTACGGAGATGTCAGTATCTTAGCTATTCCGACCATTTTTAAGAAAATCCGTTTTAATACCCATGATAATATCGGATCTGGTCCGATTACGATTCCTCCAATGGAAATGCATACAAATGCGACATGGATGAGCTTTGAGTTGCCGAATAACTGGACGGAAGAACAACTGACCGATGCGCTGACAGGAGCTGCCTATGCAATGGGAAGCTTTATCCCGTTATTCATTCACTGTGACCGGTCGGATGTGTCGGTAGTCCCGCAAGTGAAAGCGGTTCATAATGAAAAACCGACATTGTTTATTTATGACAGTTATCCTGGTGGTATCGGTTTAAGTGAACGTGTGTACGATGTTTTACTGTCGCTGCTTGAAAGAACAGCTCAGCATGTGGAGAACTGTCCGTGTCAGCAAGGTTGTCCTTCATGCATTGGTGCGCAGGATAGTTTGGGAGAAAACAAAAAACAAGTTATGAAAGTGTTAAATATTTTAATCAACGAAATGATGTGAGAACATGTCGTATGAAAATAAGCTATTGCAAATGAAGAAACTGCTAGGCAAAAAAACGGAGCAAAAAAAAGAGAAACCAAAATTCATCAAACCTGAACCGCCTTTATATAGCGAACAATGGCAACAGGAAGGGCTTGAACTGGTAGAAAATGAATTCGGCATGCTTTTTAAACGGGAAGTGCATTATCCATTTGATTATCAGCACGGTGACTACAAGCTTGGGGAATTGTTTCCTTCCTTAAAGCGCTGGAAGTCCCAAGCTGAGGATCATCCGTTTGCCATTAGCGGTGATGAAACGATCGTGTTTTTTGATACAGAAACAACCGGTTTAAAAGGCGCGGGTACCCATATTTTTTTACTTGGTTTCCTGGAAGCAAATGATGAAGGTTTTACGCTCACACAATATGTATTGGCGGACCCTTCGAATGAAGCGGCACTACTGTTTGAATCAAAGCTATGGCAGCGAAATGTAACGATTGTTTCCTATAACGGAAAAAGTTTCGACTGGCCGCAGCTTCAAGTGCGCTGGACATTGAACCAGCAATTTTTGCCGCCGCTGAAATCACAGCGGCAAATTGATTTGCTGCATAGTACGAAACGACTTTGGAAAGACGATTTATCACGCATGAAGCTTACCCAAGTTGAACAGGATAAGCTTGGGTTTTACCGAATCGGGGATATACCGGGTCATTTGGCTCCGATTATATATTTTGATGCGGTCAAAAGCGGGAATGCGGAAACGCTGATGAAAGTACTGCTGCATAATGAATGGGATTTACTGTCGCTGATTACATTGTATATTCATTCGACGAATTTATTGTTTGATGATATATCAACGGAGTCGGCAACAACGTATACGAATATCGGAAAATGGTTTGGCGATTTGAAAAAGCGGCAAACAAGTACGGAAATACTTCAGGCAGTGACGGCACATTTCGAAACAAAAGATACCGGTTATGCACATTTTTATTTGGCATTTGAATTAAAGCGGATTGGAGAAACGGATTTAGCGATCCAATCATTCCAAACAGCACTTCCGGCCATCCCTGTCAGAAAACAGCTGCAGGCATACGAACAACTGGCAATGCTATATGAACATAAATTAAAAGACTACGAGCAGGCATACATTTATACGGAAATAGGGAATAATTTACTTCCTGAAATCCCTTTTCAAAAAGAATCACAGCTGCAAAATCAGCAAAGAAATTGGCAGAAAAGGCTTAGTCGTTTGGCCAATAAAAGAAATAAAAATTTTTTCGACAAATAATGAAAAATTTTTCGACAACTAGAACATATGTAGTCGTCCCATTTGTCAGACCTATGCTATAATAAATCAAAGAAGTAGCGTGATGGAAGGACGAGGAATAATGGATATTAAATTAACAGCTGACCATATATTGGAAAAAGAATTTAAAAAGAGTATGAAAGGTTATAACATTGACGAAGTGGATCAATTTTTGGATCTGATTCGTGAAGATTATGACACATTTACTGCAAAGATTGCTTCTTTAGAAGAGGAGAACGAGCGCTTAAAGCAAGAGCTGGCAAACTCAAGCCGCAAATCGGCGGTAGCTCCTGCTCCAACAGCGAATAGTACAAACTTCGATATTTTAAAGCGACTTTCAAACTTGGAGAAGCATGTTTTCGGGAGTAAGCTTTACGAATAGTTAAACTATTCATGGGAATATTGTTTTTTTTCTATTATTGCAGTATACTTTATTCATACATCAATATTCGAGTAATCGCTGCGACTTTTAAGGTCGTAGAGGAAAGTCCATGCTCACACGGTGCTGCGATGCCCGTAGTGTTCGTGCTTACTGAAAAAATAAGGTAAGGCAAGAGAATTTCTCTTGACGGCGGAAGGAACTCCTAAGTCTTTTAGATATGGACGAAACTTCCTGAAAGTGCCACAGTGACGGAGCTTATAGTGAAAACTATGAGGTGGAACGAGGTAAACCCCATGAGTGAGAAACCCAAATTATGGTAGGGGCACTCTCCTGAAGGAATTGAACGGATGGAGGGACGGTCAGCTTGGCCGTAGATAGATGATTACTACCTAGTCGTACGAGGCGCAAGCTGCTTGAGTACTTAGGAACAAAACATGGCTTATTGATTATTGATGCTTTTTTTTGAACATATAAAAGGGCTCTCCATTCTTTTGTGGAGAGCCTTTCTTAGTAGAAAAAATTATTATAAATATAAAAATAAAGGTTCATGACGGGGAATTAGGGAACTAAATCAATAAAACAATACCTCCTTCTGTCGGAGTGAATATATAAAAACTGTTCTTTATATAAGGGTGAGATGTCTTGAGCGAATTGAAGTCTAATAAATCCATCATACAAGAGCTGGCATTGTCACAGTTTCCAAAAGAATTAATCGAAAGAGTTTTTGAAAATATTGCGGAAGGTATTATGATTACCGATCGATATAGAAGAATTTTATCGATTAATGTTGCTTTTGAGTTTGTTACAGGCTTTAAATTGGAAGAGGTACAAGGGAAGAAACCGTCTATTTTGCAGTCTGGCGTGCATGACAGAGCTTTTTATATTGATATGTGGAAACAAATTGGCAAGGCAGGCATGTGGCAAGGTGAAATTTGGAATAGACGCAAGACGGGTGAATTATACCCCGAATGGCTGACAATACTAGCAATTAAAGATGAAGCAGGTAAAATTACAAATTACTGCGGCATTTTTACAGATTTATCTGAACGTAAAATCGTGGAAGACGAACTTGAAAAAAGGGCTCTTCATGATTCATTAACAGATGTGTGCAATCGTTTTGCCTATATTGAACGTATGAATGCACTTCTGGAAGTGACAGAGAACAAGGTGATGCCGATACAGCATGCGGTTCTTTTTATGGATTTAGACCGCTTTAAGCAAGTGAATGATTTGCTCGGACATGCCATTGGTGATCAGTTATTGGTAGAAGTATCCAAACGCGTGAAAACTTTAGTGAGAAATAAGGATATTTTAGCGCGCTTTGGTGGGGATGAATTTGTCATTACATTAGCAAATATCCAACATCCAAGAGAAGCTGCAAAATTTGCTGAGCAGGTGCTCCGGGTTTTTGAAACGCCGATTAAAATTCACGATCAGGATATTTATATATCGACAAGTATGGGAATCAGCATTTACCCGGCGGACGGTATGACAACAGAACAACTATTGAATCGTGCTGATCGGGCCATGTCATTTTCAAAAGACAATGGGCGCAATTGCTACTCATTTTACTTTGACGATTTGGAAACTGATTCGAATCGAGTGCTGACACTTGATAGTGAGCTCCGTAAAGCGATTGAAAACAGGGAATTTACGCTTGCCTACCAGCCGAAAGTTAGTACCGAAAACAACGAAATTATCGGAATCGAAGCATTAGTACGTTGGAACAGTGAGAAACTTGGCTTTGTATCACCTGCTGAATTTATCGAACATGCCGAAGAATCGGGTTTAATTATCCCACTGAGCGAAATGATTTTCGAGCTTGCATGTGAAGGCTATCATCAGCTAGTTTCTGCCGGGTACCCAAATGTACCGATAGCAGTAAATGTTTCGAGCATTCACTTCCAGCAGCAAAGCTTCTTAGATTCGGTTCAAAAAATTTTAGAGCGGAATAATGCTTCGGCACAGAGCTTTGAAATCGAAGTGACTGAGCGAACAGTAATGAACAGTGCGCAGGAGACAGTGAGTAAACTAGTAAAACTGAAGCAATTAGGTTTTAAGCTTTCGATCGACGACTTCGGGACAGGGTATTCTTCATTAAGTTACTTAGTGCGATTCCCGCTCGATGTGCTGAAAATTGACCGCAGCTTCATTCAGCATATTTGCTCGCTTGATGATAAGCAGGCAATTGTCGATGCGATTATTCAAATGGCGCATCGCCTGCAAATGAAAGTAGTAGCTGAAGGTGTGGAAACAAGCCAGCAAGTCGATTTGCTTAAATCGATGGGCTGTGATTATATACAAGGGTATTACTACAGTAAACCTTTGCCTATGGAAGAATTAATCGACTTCATCCAATTTTGGGAAATCGAGCATCAAGGAAGGATTTAAACGCATGACAAAATTTAATTTAGTTGCAACAGCTGCGATGGGCCTAGAGGCAATTGTAGCAGAAGAAGTACGTGATCTAGGATACGAAACACGTGTCGATAACGGCAAAGTATATTTTGAAGGCGATGAGATGGCGATTGCTCGCACGAATCTATGGTTGCGTGTAGCGGACCGTGTGAAAATCGTCGTTGCCCAATTCCCGGCTAAAACATTTGACCAGCTATTTGAAGGTGTAAAAGCTGTTCAATGGGAAAAATACTTGCCGGTGGATGCAAATTTCCCGGTGTCAGGTAAATCGGTCAAATCAACATTATTCAGTGTACCGGATTGTCAGGCAATCACGAAAAAAGCGATTGTTGAACGAATGAAGCTTGCTTATAAACGTTTAGGGTTTTTAGATGAATCCGGCCCGACATTTAAAATCGAAATTTCGATTTTAAAAGATATGGCAACATTAACGATTGATACATCGGGTGTAGGCTTGCATAAACGCGGATACCGCACGACACAAGGTGAAGCCCCATTAAAAGAAACACTTGCAGCAGCATTAGTGAAAATTTCAAAATGGTCACCAAGCCGTCCGTTCGTAGACCCATTCTGTGGTTCGGGAACGATTGCATTGGAAGCGGCTATGATTGGCCAAAATATCGCACCAGGCTATAACCGTGAATTTATTTCGGAATCATGGCCGTGGATGAAGCAGGATATTTGGGATAAAGCGCGTGATGAAGCGGATTCTTTAGCGAATTATGATCAGGAATTAACGATCATCGGTACAGATATTGATCATAAAATGGTTGCCATTGCGCAAGAAAATGCACTTGAAGCAGGTTTTGGCGATTTATTGACATTCAAGCAAATGCAGGCGACGGATTTCACAACGAAGCTGACAGACGGGGTTATTGTTACAAACCCTCCATATGGTGAGCGTATCGGTGAAGTAGAAGAAATCGAGAAAATGCTGCGCCAGTTTGGTCAAGTTATGCAAAACTACCCAACATGGTCAGTATACATGCTGTCATCAATGGAAGACTTTGAAGTACATTACGGTAAAAAAGCGACGAAAAAGCGTAAATTATTTAACGGATTCATCCGCACAGATTTATACCAGTATTGGGGTCAAAAATCTAAGCGCGAAAATTAATAACGAAGAGCGTGTCCGAGAAGACATTCCGGAGAGCGCTCTTTTTGTTGCATATTATTAGTCTTTTTTATGTGAATCGTTGTATAATGATAAGTACGGAATTTTTTAATATAAATTGTAAATTGTTAGTATTTGCGGGAGGAATTGTATACGTTCCTTCCGCCTCATATTGAGGGGGAACATCCATTTGAGAAAATCTTTACCTTTTGAATTATCGAGAGAGAAAACTTTCTTCGACTCTTTAGGCGATTGGTTAGGCGATGTCCTGTATGACGAATTGCCTGAACGAGGATTTGAATGCCGTGACGAACAAATTTTCATGGCTTACCAAATAGAGCAAGCTTTAAAAGAAAAGAACGTGTTATTTGCGGAAGCTGGAGTAGGAACAGGAAAAACAATTGCCTACTTATTACCGGCAGTATCTTATGCACGTTATACAGGAAAACCGGCACTTATTGCCTGTGCAGATGAAACTTTAATCGACCAGCTCGTAAAAGAGGGCGGCGATATTCATAAACTTCGTGATGTATTAGGACTGGATATTGATGTCCGTCTTGCAAAATCACGTGACCAATATTTATGTTTAAAACGCTTTGAAGAAGCGGAAAAAACGGAAACAGAAGAGTGGATTGATGATATTGCATTTTCAATTCCGGATGGGGTATATGCACAGGGCAGTATGATTGCCGTGCAGCCATACGGGGAGCGCTCGGATTATCCGTTAGTGACGGATGAAGACTGGGAGAAAGTAAACTACAATTCAATCATGCAATGTGCGGTTTGTGATTTACGTAATCGTTGCGGCCAAACATTACACCGTGCACATTACCGTAAATCGACGGATCTTATCATTTGTTCACAAGACTTTTTAATGGAGCATTTGGCGACAAAGGAATCACGTGAACGTGAAGGGCAATTACCGCTATTACCGGAAGTTTCAATGATGGTGCTTGATGAAGGACATTTACTTGAATATGCAGCCCAAAAAGCATTAACCTACAAAGTTCAGGCGTATACGATTGTAGAGTTATTGGAACGATTAATGGTAGATGGTGTTCGTGAGCGTACATTATATGCGATGGAACATTTACAAGATCACCATGAACTGTTTTTTGACCAGTTGCGTGAAGATGTCATTAAATCAGAAGAAGACCGTAAACGTATTGTGAAATCAGAGCGACTGATCCACTTAGGCGAGCGCGTCATTGCATATGTCGATCAGCTGCTGGAAGAATTCGTTTTTGAATCGGAACTCTATATGATTCCGGAATATGAGCTGAATATGGCGGAAGAGTTTTTAGAGCATTATGTAGCGGCAATTCGTATTTTTGTTGCACAAGGCGATGCTGTTGATTGGCTGGAGGATAATGATGGAGAAGAGACGCTCGTCATTATGCCACGCCTGATTACAGATGTTCTTTCTGAAACGTTATTCTCGAAAAAAATGCCAATCGTGTTCTCATCGGCTACACTATCGGTAAATAAGGATTTCAGCTATATCGCATCAAGCTTAGGCATTGAACAATACCAAAGCTTCAGTGTACCATCACCGTTTGATTACGAAGAAGTAATGAAAATTTATTTACATGAACTTTCGCAATCCGAAAAAACTGCAAAAGTAGAGCAGCTTTTGAAAGATGGTAAACAAACATTAATTTTATTTAAATCAAAACAGGCAATGAATCACTTTAAATCTAATGTTGGTTTAATGGAACGCTTAAATATCGCATTTGAAGGCGACCGTGAGCTTTCGGCAATTGTCCGTGAGTTCCAAAACGGTGAAGTGAAAACATTATGTTCGTATCATTTATGGGAAGGCTTGGATTTACCGGAAGAAGCGTTAACGCGCGTCATTATTTTCGACTTGCCATTCCCGCCGCATGACCCATTATTTGATGCAAAACGTTCATTTGCACAAAATCCATTTGAAGAAGTTGAGTTACCATTCATGCAGCTTCGTCTTCAGCAAGGAATGGGCCGTCTAATTCGTACATCGAATGATCATGGTGACATTCATATTTTATTAAATAATGAAGAAGCAAGCGTGAAATCACACTTCACAGATATTTTAGCAGTGGATCCACAATAATGTTCAACCCCGTTCGAGTGTTTCGAGCGGGGTTTTCCTTTTGGATTTGTAGGGGCGCGCTATTTTCTAATAAGTAGTAGCGATGTTCTAATTTAATAAAAAATCTTCTAATAAAATGCTGATTTTCTAATAAGTGAATCATTTCTTTTTAATATGAAGATGAAAAGTTCAAATATAGTAGTGAAATCTTCTAATAATTATTAGGGTTGTTCTAATATCCGTAAATTTCTTCAAATAAAAAAACCTTTCATTGAAAGAATCAACAAAAGGCAAAAATGATTTACTCTTCTTCTTCAGTATCAATTGTATATAGAATAATTAAATCCCCGATACCTTCTAAAGTAGCAGGTATTTTAAATGCTTGCTTAAAGCCGAATAATTTTGTATGACCAACCATCACGGTAGGTGGCGTAATATCAAGTTCCAAATCATGTTGGACTGTGTATGTACATAAATTACCGGCAATCATATTCCCGAGTTCGCCTGTAAAGGACTCAAGCATAGCACCTTCTAAAGGCATTCCGAACATCGCAGAGCCGATTGCACTAAAACTTTCCGGTGTGCCGTCAATGATAATGCGTCCTTTAACATCACCAACTAATCCTATAAGCACACCCATCTCAAGTTGTTCGTACGGTTCATTTATGATGGAAGGAGATTTCACATCTATAATCATAGGTAATATAGTTTTTAGTGAATGGATTGTCCCGTTTAAGATAGTTTGAATATGCGTCGAATTACTCAATAATAATTTCTCCTTCCTAGACTTTTAATTCATATTAACATGTTGCTTCGGTATATGTATAGAAGAAAATTAAAAGACACTGTATTGACAGAAAATTTCGGAGCATATATAATGAAAATGATAATTATTATCAACAAATGGGGCGGTGTTTAAAATGTTGTATGCTTTTATTGGAGCAACAGTGATCGTTTATGTGGCAATTGGAAACTATGTTATGAAAAATACAGCAAATTAAAAATAAAATATTAAAAACTATTCATCGCATTGTCACATTGACAATGCGATTTTTATGTAATAGAGTAGAAATTTCATGAAATATGTTCCAAAATAGGAAGTATAGATATTTGATAAGTGAGGTCATCACATTGGTCAACGTTGTAAAGAGAAATAATATTTCGATCAAGGGTAAGGGAGAGCAAGTTTTATTATTTGCGCATGGGTTTGGCTGTGATCAAACTTTATGGCAAAGTTTGATTTCTTATTTTGAGGAATCGTACAAAATTATTCTTTTTGATTATGTAGGTGCTGGTAACTCCGATATAACGGCATATGATAGGGTGAAATATAATAGCTTAGATGGTTATGTACAGGATGTCATTGACATTATTGAGGCATACGATCTTAAAAATATTATTTTTATTGGTCACTCTGTAAGTTCGATGATCGGTATGCTCGCTGCTATAAAAATGCCGCAATACTTTTCAAAGCTTATTATGATAGGCCCTTCCCCTTATTATTTGAATGATGGAGATTATAAAGGGGGATTTGATCGAAGTGAAATTGATGAACTGCTTGTAACAATGGAAATGAACTTTGAAGGTTGGGCAAGCTATATGGCCCCAATTGCAATGGATCAATCAAGTGATGCACCATTAACAAAGAGACTTGAAGAAACATTTGTATCAACGAATTCAAGTATTGCGAGACAGTTTGCAGAAGTCACTTTCTTTAGTGATTCACGATATCGATTAGGGGAGACGCAAATTCCTATATTAATCCTGCAATGCGCGAATGATAGTATTGTACCGATTGACGTAGGCTATTATTTAAGCGCTCATATTCCGAACAATGAATTGGTAATATTAGATACTAGAGGTCATTATCCACATTTAAACGACCCGAAATTAACAGCAGAAATCATATTAAACTATATAAAATAAGAATAGGGGCGTATGCATTGATGGAGAGACGTCTAGCTCAATTGCCTTGTGGATATATTGTTACAAACGAGCAATATACAATTATTGATGTAAATGAAACATTTTTGCAATGGACAAATTACAGGCTTGAAGAGTTATATGGACAACATCTTGAAAAGTTGTTTTCATCCAGTAGTAAATTAATTTTCCATTCGTATTTTTATCCTAATATGGCAATGTATCAATTTGTAGATGAACTTTTTATTAATATACAGAATGCTGTTGGACAAACAATGCCATGTTTAGTCAATGCAAAACAAGTAAATAAGGAAGGTAAGAATTTTGTCGATATTGTCATGATGCCAATGAACAAGCGAATTGAATATGAGCGTGAAGTTCGACAAGCGAAACTATTATTGGAAGAAGCATATAACGAAAAAACAACCGCCCATGAACATTTGCAGCGAATTAATAAAAAAATTGAAGAGAAACAGCAGCAATTAATTCAACTGAACGATTAACCGGTATTGGCAATCGCCGTTTTTTTCAGCAAAAGCTTCAAATCCATATTGAGCAGTTTGATAAACATGGAATTCCATTTTCCTTGCTCGTAATGGATATTGACCATTTCAAACAGGTGAATGATATATATGGACATGCAATAGGAGATTTGGTTTTAGCACAATTAGGAGTTCTATTGAAAACAGCTGCTCGTGACCAGGATATTCCTGCACGATTTGGGGGCGAAGAATTTATTTTACTGTTAGGCCAAACAGATGAAGAGAAAGCGTTTGAAATTGCCCAACAGTTGATTAAACAGTTTGAGAAAACAATATGGCCATCAGTTGGTCGGTTAACGGTAAGTATCGGCTGTACAACATTTAAAAAGGGTGATACTGAGAGCTCTGTTTTTGAACATGCGGATGATGCACTCTATGAATCAAAGCGAAATGGACGCAACCAGGCAACACAGTATGAAGCGATGAAAAGGATGTAGCTTTCTTTTTTAGTTTTAGGATAATAGATACATACAATAAAAGGCTATTGAATTAATTACTTCATTAGCCTTTTTAATGTCGATGAAGTTTTCGTACAATTACATTTTCTTAATAGCTAAAGCCAATGTTCAATACAAGTAATTGATTGGTTGATCGTATCCAGACGGATTTTTTTGCCGATCGCCAAAGGGAACATCGGGTGGGTATGGGCACAGTCGATATCGGCAAGAATAGGAATAATTTTATCATCCAGCTGTTCCAATAACAGGTCAAGCGGCAGCTTGCCTGTCCCTTCATCATCAAAGAGCTCGTGTTTTCCAAGGATAATACCGCCAACTTTGTCGAATATCCCGTGCAATTTCAACATCGCAAAATTCTTTTCTACAGTTGACGCACACTTCAATGAATCCTCAATGAGTAATATATCACCGGTATTAATAACAGGAAAATAAGCTGTCCCGATGAAACCGTACATTGTATTATTATTGCCGCCTATTAAACGTCCTTCAACAACACCTTCATGAACACTGATCCATTTATTTGAGTAGAGTGTTTTTGGCTTCTCATAATCTAGCCAGTTAATCATTTCATCTGACCAAATTCGTGGCATTGGAATCGAGTACGGAACGCTTGGTTGACAAAAATAGCGGTCAAAATAATTGTATGTTTCATGGACAAGCGGCTCAAATTCTCCGAACGAAGGGATGAGTGCCGGACCGTAAAATGTAGGAATATTCGTTTTGGCAAAAAGAGCCAATAAAATTGCAGTAGTATCAGAGTAGCCGACCACAATTTTCGGGTCATTTTTAAACGCATCGTAATCTATATAGGGGAGAAGGCTATTCGAATTCGTGCCGCCGATTGAGGACATGATCATTTTAATTGATGGATCTCTTAGTAGCTGATTAAATTCTTCAGCACGTTCCTTTGGCGTCCCTGACCGATATCCATCTTGTTTACCTGTAAGATTTCCCTCGATAATTTGAAATCCTTTTTCCTCCAAAAATTCTTTACCGCGACTGTATCGCAACTTTGCGGTAGTAGTTGCCGGTACAGAAGATGAGAAAATGCCGATCTTATCTCCACGTTGTAATGGATGAAACATATAATCACCTATCTTTGCTAATTTATAGTTTCGGGTATATGTTAAAATTATACAATATATTCGAGCAGAAAAAAGGAAATAATAAATGTAGAGTATATGATAGAAAATGAGGAGGTGAGCAGCTAGTTACGGCAACTAGTGTCCAATGAACAAATTACAAAAAATTTATGATCAGGCAAAGCAAATGACAGCAGGTGGTAAGGTCGCCTCATATATACCAGCACTTGCTGCAGCAAATAGCGATTTGTTTGCGGTGAGTTTACTAAGTGCAGAACAGGAAATTGAATTAGGTGATTGTACAGAAACTTTTACACTTCAAAGTGTCGTGAAAGTAATCAGTTTTATGGTTGCTGCAAATCATCACGGTATTGAGGAAATCATGCATTATGTTGATGTGGAGCCGACAGGAGACTCATTTAACTCAATTGTGCGATTGGAAGGGCATAATAATAAGCCTTTTAACCCGATGATCAATGCAGGGGCGATAACAATTGCTTCGTTACTTCCGGGTGAGACAATGTTCGAAAAAGTGAAATCTGTGACGACTTATTTAGAACGCATGATCGGAAAGAAAGTGCATATTAATAATGAAATCTATTTTTCGGAATACCAGTCAGCTGATTATAATCGGGCAATCGCCTATATATTACAGGCGAACGGTTTCCTGAAATCTGATGTTGAGGAAGCTCTCCAAGTCTATTTACAGCTTTGCTCGATTTCAGTAGATGTGACCGACTTAGCGAAAATGGCATTTTATTTTGCGACTAATGGAAAAGATAGTGAAGCTTGCTGCAATAAAGAGGTAATTAATATTGCAAAAGCTTTAATGCTCACATGCGGCATGTACAATGCATCCGGAAAATTTGCAGCGTTTGTAGGGTTGCCGGCAAAAAGCGGTGTATCCGGTGCAATCATTGCCGTAGTCCGTAATGGTGAAATAGAACAACTGCAAGGTCCGATTGGAATTGGCATTTATGGACCAGCCATTGATCAAGTCGGCAATAGTGTAGCGGGTATCGAGTTTTTGATGCACCTGTCAAAGGAATATGATTTGTTTTGTTTATAACAGGAAAAGGAACATTCTCTCAAAAAAATGAAGGAATGTTCCTTTTTTAATTTAACGATAAGGAAGGAGCTCAATAACTTTCGTTGCTGTGTTTTTTACAAATGTGGCATCATGCTCCACAAATAACAAAGTTGGTTTAAATTGAGCAATCATTTTTTCAATCTGTTGATGGTTAAAAACATCTAAATAGTTCAGCGGTTCATCCCAAATATAAAATTCTGCTTCGAGTCCGAGCGACTTTGAAAATTCGACTTTCTTTTGCTGACCCATGCTCATCTTTTCAATTGGTACTTGAAAAACATCACGGTTAAATCCGAAAATACGCAAATTGTTTAAAAATAATGTGTAGTCGATTTGCTGCTCAAAGGCAAAGTCTTTTAACATCCCTTGATTATCCTCATAATTTTGGCGGATAACACTTGTGCTCAACCCTTGTGGCATAATCATTTCGCCGTCTACAGTACCAGGAAATGTACCCTGTAAATATTGAACAAGTGATGTTTTACCACTGCCATTCGGACCGACAATGGCAACTTGCTCCCCTTGGAAAATTTCAAATGAAATAGGTTGGAACAGAGGTCGATCATTGTAGCCCAACGTAAGGTTTTTCACGCGAAGTACAGGATTCCGATGCTTCAATTGGCAGTTAATCGTCAAATCGCTTATTGTTTCAATATTTTTCAGCAGCTTCGTTTTATCCTCAATTTTTTCCTGTGTGCGTTTTTCAATTGCTTTTGCTCGTTTATTCATGCGCTTTGCAATTGCATTTCCGAATGGATCATTTCCTGAAGGCTTTTCACGTTGCGCGGCCCAGTTAGACTTTTCGCGAGCCGTTTTTTGCAGGCGGTTGATTTCAGCGTTTAATGAGCGATTTTGCTCGAGTTCAAACTCGTCCTGTAGCTTCTTCTGCTGTTCATAAACTGAAAAGTTTCCTTTGTATACGCTAATTTGATTTTTTTCAATCGCCAAAATATGTGTGACAACTTCATCGATAAATTGACGGTCATGACTGACAACGATAAAGCCTTTTTTCTTTTTTAAATAGTTTGCAACGATGGACCGGCCTTTCAGATCGAGGTGATTCGTAGGTTCGTCAAGCAGAAGAAAACGGTTTTCTTCACCGAAGACAGCAGCAAGCATTACTTTTGTTTGTTCGCCGCCCGACAATTGTTCAAAAGGCATCCATAACAACGATGAGTCAAGCGACAAAAGCTGGCATTCCCGCTCGAGCTTCCATAACTCAACGGGCATGACCTCATTAATCGCATAATACGTAGTAACCTTTGGATCACGAATGGCAAAGGGAAAATAATGAAATTCTTCATCACTTATTACTGTTCCGCTATATGGTAATTTATTTTGCAGTAAATGAAGTAAAGTTGTTTTTCCGCGACCATTACGTCCTATTAGACCAAGCTTCCAAGTATTATCGATCGTTATGTTTATATTTTTAAATAATGGTTCTTCGAGTAAATCATAGCTAAATGATACGTTTTTCAATTCTATTGGCATATAGCATACCTCCAAATTTTGATTTGAAAGTATACGCATTCACAAAGAATATTTATATATAAAAAATCCTTCTGAAAGTGTCAGAAGGATTAGTAATCATACGTAAATAAGCCTTTAAGTTCGCTAAAGGAGTATAAATGGGCAGACTAATCCTATTTTATGTGAAAATGCGTATACATTTTTACGTGTAAAATAGAATTACTTATCCATCAGCCATTCATCTTCCTTTCCAGTAAATTATTAGTAGTATGCCATAGATTGTTCGGAAATTCAACCCCCTAATTCTAGAGGAAACAACTCCTATAGAAGATCCTGTTGTTCTCTGGAGAAAATTATAAAATCAGAATGGCCCAAAATAGTAAACATAAAATAAAAATGTTTACAAATATAGTAACGTATATTATAAATGTTATAGAGGTGATATTTTTTGGAAATTCAAAATATTTCAACGGAAGTACTTATAAAAGGATATGAAATGAAACAGGAAAGGTATCAATGTTTGTTTTGTAAACAGTCCTATCATTTAGATGAAGTCTTTCCATATAACAATCGTTTTCTGACAGCGAATGGCATGATTAAAAAACACATTGAGCTGGTACATATTTCACCATTTCACGCATTGCTTGCTTTAGATAAAAAAGTAAGCGGGTTATCAGATGTTCAAATTGAAATGTTGCAGCATTTTTTCGAAGGCAAAACCGATCAGGAAATTGTAAATGATAGCAATGTATCGAGTGTATCGAGTGTATCAACAGTTCGCCAGCACCGCTTTAAATTTCGCGAAAAGGAAAAACAGGCGAAAATTTTTGTTGCTCTCATGCAGCTAATGAAAAACCCTGAACATTATCAAATACATAAAGGGGCGAGACAAGTGGACGAACGTTATAGTATTGAACAGAAGGAACGAGAAAAAGTATTGACTACCTATTTTAAAAACGGGTTGGATGCGGGGGTTGAAACAATTCCTAGTAAGGAAAAGAAAAAGATCATTATCCTCCAGCATATTTTAAATCGTTTTGATGCAGGCAAGCACTACCATGAAAAAGAAGTAAATGAAATTTTAAAGACTGTCCACGATGATTTTGTATCACTGCGCCGTCATCTGATTGAGTATGGCTTTATGGAGCGGAGTGACGATGGTTCAGAGTACTGGGTGAAATGATAGGGGGTCTTTCAATGAAGGTAGAGCTGACACGATATCGTGTAAAAGCCGGGAAAACTTCTAAAGTAAAAGAATGGATGGATTTTTTAAATGATCATATGGAAGATGTACTTGTAACACTTGAGGGAGAGAAAATGTTTGTGGAAACGATTTTCCACGAACATTTGAATGGTGAAGAATATTTATACTGGTATTCGGTACAAGGAAGCGGTGGGGTGGATGTAGATGATTCTACCCATTGGATTGATAAAAAGCATTTGGAATACTGGGAGGAATGCATCGATGAAAATTTTGGTTCTATCGATTTGAAAACAGAAGTCGTAATGATTCCTGAAAATGTACGGGCTAGTATGAACTGATAAAAGTATAATTTGTAATATTAGGAAAGTAAATTTGCTGAAAATAAATTTTACTCTGTAGGATTTCAATAAAATACATTCATTTTCGTCCTTTAAACCATAAAACCAACTAAATTTATACGATTATCTTAATCTTAAACAAAATACTTGTATTATAGTAGTAAAATATTATATTATATCCCTATTGATAAACTTGGTTTTAATAATAGGAGGAATTATTTTGTTGCAAATGGCAATTACGGGTATCCTTTGTGGTGCTCTTTTAGGCTTTGTGATGCAACGTGGACGTTTCTGTTTAACAGGCGGTTTCCGTGATATGTACATCGCTAAAGATAATCGTATGTTTTATGCTTTACTAGTAGCCATTGCAGTTCAAGCGGTAGGTGTATTCCTACTAATTGAGGCAGGGGCGTTTGAATATACAGCAGGTCAGTTCCCATTATGGGCAACGATTGCAGGCGCATTTATTTTCGGTATCGGGATTATTTTTGCAGGCGGTTGTGCTACAGGTACTTGGTATCGTGCAGGTGAAGGCTTAATCGGAAGCTGGATAGCATTAGCATTTTACATGTTGATGGCAGCTATTATGAAGTCAGGTCCATTAGCACAATTTACAGTTGATGCACGTACACCGGTAGTAGGTACTGATTCAATTGCCGATACATTTGGCATTAATGTCTGGTTTTTAGTCATTCCATTTGTTGCATTGGTGGCGTTCATTGTTTACCGTGAATTACGCAAACCACGTGTGAAAATTCCAGGCTTGAAACCTAAGAAAACAGGCTTGGCACATATTTTATTCGAAAAACGCTGGAATCCTTATGTGACAGCAACTTTAATCGGTTTGATCGCAACATTGGCTTGGCCGTTAAGTGCGGCATCAGGACGTATTTTCGGTTTAGGGATTACAACACCTTCAGCAAATATTCTACAGTTTTTAGTAACTGGGGACTTAGACATCATTAATTGGGGAGTATTCCTTGTAATGGGTATTTTATTCGGTTCTTACTTCGCTGCTAAAATGAGCGGTGAATTCCGATTACGTACACCAGATACAAAAACAGTTGTCCGAAGCTCTGCCGGCGGTATTTTAATGGGGTTCGGCGCAAGTCTTGCAGGCGGCTGTTCAATCGGGAACGGTCTTGTAATGACATCAATGATGACTTGGTCAGGTTGGGTTGCTTTACTATTCATGATTTTGGGTACTTGGACAGCATCGTACTTCGTATTTGTGCGTCCATCAAAAAAACGTGCAACAGCGCGTGCTTAAGGAGAGAATTTAAATGAAAAAAACATTAGAAGTATTAGGAATGGTTTGTCCGTTTCCGTTGATCGAAGCAAAAGAAGCAATTAAAGAGTTAAACACAGGTGATGAGCTGGAAGTACAATTCGATTGTACTCAAGGCACGGAATCAATTCCGCGCTGGGCAGCAGAAGACGGCCATGAAGTAACAAACTACGAGCAATTAGGCGAAGCTTCTTGGACAATTACAATTAAGAAAAAATAATTTATGAGTTACGGGCAGCATCTCGATTTATGAGGTGCTGTTTTTTTAATGGGGTGACAGGATAGATAGGGATTACATATTACCCGACACTATAATTTGTGAGATTTTATTTATTATGAAGCTATTAAGGCAAATTAAATTTAAAATAAATTTAGGCTATGGCAGAGCTTTTATTAGAACATTTAGGGGAGTTATTAGAAAAAAACGGAGCGATGTTAGAAGTTTGAACAACGATATTAGAATATAGCGTGCCAAAATTTATTTGAAGATTTCCGATTATATTAGAAGAACTCCCATCATCACAGCCCTTCATCTTTTAATAAATGACAAAAGGGACTATTGTATAGCCCCTTACAATGAATTAGCAGACAATGACAACTGATAATTTGTCAGCGCAGGTTTCAATAAATCAAGAAACGCTTTAAAAGCTGGTGATTGCTGGCGCTCCTTCTGATAGATCAGCAATGTTTCTCTTTCCAGTATAGGGTGCTGAATGATATGAGCCTGCAGTTTGTCCGACGCATGTAAATCAAACAATGTTTTGGCTACAATCGTTCCGCCAAGGCATTGCTCGACAAACTGAAAAATAGCCGGAATGCTGGAAGTTTCAAACTTTGGCTCAACCGTTAATTTGTCCGATTTAGCTGCAGCATTTAATATCCGCCGGCAAAGATGCGCATTTGGAAACAAAACAAGTGGTTCTTTTAAAATATGGCACAATTGCACGGGTTCTTCAAGTCGTGTAGCAGAGTCTTTGCTTTCTACATAGCAGAACTTTTCAGTGTATAAAGGAATCTCCACAAACTGTTCATCGTAGTTTTCAATTAGTGGTGAAAAAGTAAATCCGAAATCGATGGTATTGTTTTTTATTAATGAATGAATATCTTCACCGGAAGTAACCGTTACTTGTATATGCGGATATTTATGCATGAACTTTAAAACTAAATCTGACACAATATTAGTCAATTCACCAGGCAACGCGCCTACACGAAGAATCCCTTTTTCAAGTGAAGCCAATTGTTGCATTTGCATTTTAGTTGTATGCAATGTTTGAAATATCGTTTGTGCTTGGCGATAAAGAATCTGACCAGCTTCCGTAAGGGTGATTTTCTTACCAATCCGGTTAAACAACGGGGTATTCACTTCATTTTCGAGCACTTTAATTTGCTGGCTTAAAGTTGGCTGTGCAATATTAAGCCGTTCAGCAGCTCGAGTAAATTGCATCTCCTCACATAACATTAAAAAGTATTCTAAATGCCGTAATTCCATAGAAAACGCCTCACTTTTATAGTTATAAACTATTATATGTACTGTTTATATAATTAATATCTATTGTAAGGTAGAACCATATAAATAGAAAGGGGGTTTAATATCCCTATTCGACTGGCAGCTGCTTGAATAGAAATTCCCTTTTATTCATAACGTGAATATTGAGGTGAATTTTTTGAAGTGGATTTCAACTATTTCCAAAAAAAGATTGAGATTAATCTTTTCTGCTTTTATTCTTTTCGGAGTAATTGTTTTTATAAGACTGTTTTATGTGCAAATTATTCAGCATGATAAACTAACGGAACTTGCCAAGACGAATTGGGATCGGGAAATCCCGTTTACTTCAGAGCGCGGAAAAATTACGGATCGAAACGGTAAACTTATTGTTACGAATGAATTAGCGCCAACGCTTTATTTCATGCCAACACAGAATGAGAATATTGAAGAAGCTGCAAACCAGATTGCAGAGGTGCTTAAGTTGGACGCCAAAAATTTATACGAAAAAATGAATTCTAAAAGCTATCTAGTCAAACTTGCACCGGAAGCGAAAAATATTTCATACGAACAAGCCGTTAAAATTCAAGAATTGAAAATTGACGGACTATATAGTGGTGTAGATTATGACAGGAGTTATCCGTACGGGAATTTGTTATCACGACTAGTCGGATTTACAGGGTATGATTCGCAGGGACTTGCAGGAATTGAATATCAATATGATAAACTTTTGACTTCTAAAGATGCAGCAATTAAGTTGTTTACTGATGCAAAGGGGAAGGCATTACCCCATGTGAATGATGAATGGCGGGAAGGGAAGCAAGGGGCAACGGTAGGCTTAACAATTGATGTGGAAGTTCAGAAAGTAATTGAACGAGAACTGTCTCAAGCTATGACAAAATATAACGCAGAACAGGCACTGGCCATTGCGATGAATCCTAAAACAGGTGAGATTTTAGCTCTTTCTTCATATCCTACATACGATCCTTATAAGTTTGAAGAAGTAGAATCATCTATTTATAACCGGAACTTGCCGGTCTGGATGACATATGAGCCGGGATCAACCTTTAAAATTATTACACTGAGTGCTGCTGTTGAAGAAAATGTAGTGGATCTCGAAAAAGATACTTTTTTTGATAAAGGTTATACGATGGTGGAAGGTGTAAGACTTCGCTGTTGGAAACGTGATGGTCATGGAGAGGAAACGTTTTTACAAGTAGTGGAAAATTCTTGTAACCCGGGATTTATCGAACTTGGTCAACGAGTAGGTGCTGACAAGTTAATGAAGTACATTAAGGATTTTGGGTTTGGTAAAACAACTGGTTCTAATATTGCCGGAGAAGCGTCAGGTATATTATTTTCCGAAGAGGCATTTGGACCGGTTGAACATGCCACCACTTCTTTTGGGCAAGGTATATCTGTGACACCTATTCAACAAGTGCAGGCAGTTTCTGCAGCTGTAAATGGCGGTAAACTCTTTACGCCATATGTTGTTTCAAAAGTATACAACCCGGAAAGTGGAGAAGTGGTTATAGAAAATAAGCCGACCTTAAAACGCAATGTGGTCAGTGAGGAAACTTCCAAAATAGTAAGAGACGCGCTGGAGTCAGTAGTAGCAAATGGGTCGGGGCGGGCTGCTTACCGGGATGGACTTCGCATAGGCGGGAAAACGGGTACTGCTCAAAAAGTAGAAAATGGACGCTATAAAGATGGGGACTATATCGTATCATTTATAGGTTTTGCACCGGCAAATGATCCTGAAGTTGTCGTATATGTAGCGGTTGACAGTCCTAAAGGCGAATTAGTATTCGGCAGTACAATTGTAGCGCCGATTGTTGGACAGATTATTGAAGATATTGCACCTATTTTAGGGATCGAAAAAGATCGAGAAGGCCAATTGGAAAAGCAATATCGCTGGGGTGATGAATTGACGGAGCGCGTACCTGATTTAGTAGGTGTATCTGTTAATGAAATTATGGAGTTGGAATATCCTTATCAAATTAAAGTACATGGAGAAGGCGAGACAGTAAAAGCGCAGTTACCTGAGCCGGAAAGTGTATTAGAACTAGATGGCACTATTCATCTTTATTTAGAAAAATAATATTAAACTTTTTGAAAAACAACCATTTGCTCAATGAGCAAATGGTTGTTTTTGTGTACACATTTTTAATGTGCTATCATCTCGTGTGCAATCTCATGGCCCTCCATATTTGAAGGGTAATAGGTTGGCCAATTCGTTATTTCTTTTAATAAAGCTTCACGATCATCCCCCCAGTAGATGTGGTAATGCCCTGATTTTTGAGGTGCGATTATATGGTCACTGAACTGAATATAAGCCGGGACGCCTGTTTCTTCGCCGACATGTTTGAAAATAAACCGGACCCCACGATTACCTTTTTCATAGGTTAATATTTCATAACCATCATATGTGTATTCTCCTTTATGCGCGTGACCATGATCATAAAATGTAATAAAACGATCTTCAATGACAATACGGTCCGTAGTAGTCTTATAGCCAGTTTCATAATAAGATTTAATATCCTCAAATGTTTGGCTGTCATCATGGGAAGCCTTATGTTCAAAAACTTCATCCAAAGTACCATCCTGCAAATAAGGGTAGACCGATTGCCAGTCGCCGCTCCAATCGCTTAATGGCCGGTCCTGTACTTCTTCGTCTTCAAAATAACCGTTATAAATTTTTTCCTGTTTTTCATTAATTTCATGTTGATGATCATGCTCATGAGCCTTTTCTTCTGTTACAACATCCGCAGTTGCATTGACCTCTTCTTTAGAATTTTCAGCACAACCAACCAGCATGATGCTAAACGCTAAAATACTTAAACAATTTAATTTCCTTTTCATACCTTACCTCCTAAATAGTAACTGTTACGATTTATAATATTATATAGTTGTGCCTTGCTTGTCAATACAAATCGTAATTATTACTATTTGAGAAGTTAATTCCACCTAAAATACTTCCCATGACCATCAGTATTTTCTAGTATTTTGACGGTTCTAGTTATACCAGCATCAATGAAATCCACATGTAAATCCTTATCATACATATTGTTGTAGATGTGATAAATGCTATGAATATGGCTTAGTTGCTGAAGCAGTACCAATAATTCTGACTTTAATGTAGCGGAAAACTGATTTGCTACATGTGTGTGGAAAATAATAATTTGGCTATTTTGAAGTTCATGGTTTTCAAATAGTGGGGGAATAAGATTTCTAAAATCTCCGGTTAGTAAAAGCTTTGAATATTGCCGGTGAATCACCATTGCTTTCGCTAAATTTTCTTTCCGTATAATTTGTTCGGGCCAAATTAAACTTTTCAGCCATAAATATTCATCAGAATCTTGTAGATCAATAATATTTAAATCAATTCCAAATCGGTGTACAATGTTCAGGCTTTTCACAGAAGTTATAGGCGTGCCGTAGTTTTTCGCAAAAAGAGTGAGAGGGCTATTTTCATTGCCAAATGAAATCGGCGGTTCTTGTTCAATTTCATATCGATACCCATCCAAATTAAGCAAAAGTCCTGCACTTGTACCGATTTCCAATAATGATAATGGTAGTTTCGCCTCTTCGGCAATTTCCGAGAAAATCGGGTAAAGATAGCTGGCACGTTGGACTTCATTTGTTTGAACGGATTTTGTCTGAAACAACTGCAACAGTTCATCCGAGTGTTGTGTACAGAAACCGATGAGTAATTGAAAGCTTTCTTCCAGATTTACTTCATAAGGATTTTCGAATATTCGTTTTAGAGGGGTTTCTTTTTGGGCTGATAAATACTGGACAGACCCAAAAAATAAATTCGGCTTTGGCTGTGTCTCCGGAATATGCATAATGAGATGCAATAGTTGCTCATTTGTTATAATCCTTTCACACCAATATCGTAAAGTGGGCTATTGTTTTTCGCTTCCTGTTTGGCAAAACGTCTAAAAACTGCGACTAGTTGTTCCATTTAAAACACCTCATTTCATGTATTGCTTACAGTGTATAATAGACTTACAATTAATAGAATTAATGAGTTTTAATGTATTTGATTAATAATATTAATAAGAAGGTGATAAATATGGATATAAAATGGTTGAAATCATTTATAGCGGTTGTTGAAGAAGGGAGCTTTCGAGCGGCGGCAGAAAAACTGTATATTTCCCAGCCCAGTATTACTGTACATATGAAGTTATTGGAGGAACATTTACAAGTTCAATTGTTTCACCGGGAACATACAAAGGTAAAGGTATCTGCAATTGGTGAAAAATATTATCCTATGGCCAAAAAACTTGTGGCTGAAATAGAAGCAAGTACGAAAGAAATTCTCCTGGAATCTCTACATCCGACTGTTCCATTAATAATTTCGGTTTCACCCGCTTTGCTTCATACGAATCTATTAGAGCGAATACATAATTTTATTGAAGTACATCAACAATACAACGTGGAAATTAAAATGGAAGATCAGATGCAGTTAGAGAGTGCAATAAAAGAACAACGAATAGATGTAGCACTAGGTTTACATAAATTCATTTCTAAAGAATTTCATTCGGAGCGAATTGACCGTTCCCCGTTGAGAATAGTATATTCTTCAAAATTTCAGCTTGCGGAAAAGGAGCTTGATTTACAGCTTAAGGCGCTTTTTAATGAGCATCCGCTTTATATAGGTTATTTAGATGAACATACCCCGTTAGTTGAATGGTTAAATAATGAGTACGATATAAAGAAATTCAACAAAATAAATGATGTTATTTTTGCTATAAAATTGATTAAGGAAGGGTTAGGTATCGGGCTATTGCCTGAAAGTTTGATTTCAGAGGAAATTGAAGCAGATTTATTAAGGGTGGTGGATATAGGTCCGATCGGGACTATTTATCCAGTTGATATTTATATGAGCCACTTAAGAAATTCTACTAAAATTATTCCTCTGACGAGTTTCATCCGAAAAAGCTCAATAGATTATTGAGGAAAAAGGGGGGAGCATAGTTAAGTTTTTTATTAGTGAATTTAAATTTAATAAAAAAAGGTGAAGCAATAATTATTGCTTCACGCATTTATTTAAAATAAGGTCAATGCTGTACGAGGGTCATTATGATCCGTAATGTAAGCTATATTTTCGTACCCATTCTGAACCGCTTTTCTATAAACACGTTCAGTTACATGTTGATCTTTTACATAAATTGTTATATAGGAACTATCAACAATTAAAAGGGCGATTTCACACTGGCTATTAAGGAAATCTTCATATGTAGCAATACCCTGTATATGTGTGTTTTCCTTAAATGCTTTTAAGTCTGCAAATAAAACATAATAGTCTTTTGCAGAGATTCGGTTGTAAAGGTCTTGACCGTTATATGTATAAGGCTGCGGGAACATTGCTTCGCCTATCTGTTTATTATCAATATAATATGCCTCTCCGTCACCTGATTTCCAAAAGTAATTTTTGATGTTGATGTCTTCTAAAATGTCATATAAATAACGGCCGTACCGGTTCGGTATTTCAAAGGATACCCCTCTCATTGCTTCATCATCTCCTCCAGTAATTTAATTGTAAAATAAGGACCGCAACTCTCCTCGTGAGTAACGACATACGTCCAAGTAAAATTTTTATCTACTATATAAATATCTTCTTCCTCTAATAAATCTTCTGCTTTTAATGAATTAGCGTCCTCAACATCGAAAACTTCAGGGAAATGTTCATAAAAAATATAGCACTCTGTTTTTTTAAGTGAATTAAAAGCTTCTTCGGCTTTAATCTGGCTCAGATGGGGAATCATTTTGTAACTGAACAGATGCCACAAGTAACCACTAAAATAATGGTCTCCAATAAGAAAAATTCTTTCTTTTTCTTCCTGAAGTAAATGATGGGCAAATGCATTTTCCCATTGCTTTTTAAAATATATCCCCCAGTGAAGATTCTCGGTAAATTTCATGTTTTTTCTACTCAATCTTTTAGATAAATCGTCCATTAGCTGCTCCAATCTTTTTATTTTCTCATTATACTGATATTATGTTGGGTAATGATAAGATTTTTTATATCTTTAGACAACAATCATAAAAATGCTTTCAAATGCGCATAATAATCTGGTTATTCCGAAATAGCAATTTCATAAGATAAAAGTTGATCTTTAATGGGAAAATAATGAAATAATAATTTTAATAAAATACTAGCCGATTTTCTTGACTGGTCATGGTACTATAGAAATATGGCGAATTTAAGGCAAAAAGATATAAATTGATATAAAGGGGTAGTAATATGACGATGTTTGACGAGAAAATTCAGGGATTGTTACAGCAATCGGCATTACAATACATAATTTATAAAGAAAATGAAGATACAGAACGAATTGAAAAGCTTCATTTATTTGCACGCAAACTTTTACAAAAGGAATTTGTTATCGGGTTTGCCGGTCACTTTTCTGCAGGTAAATCGAGTATGATCAATGCACTGTCGGGGGAAAACATTTTAGCGACAAGTCCAATTCCGACAAGTGCGAACATTGTTAAAGTGCATAAATCGGATGAAGATTATGCGATTCTATATTTGCACAATGAAAAGCCGGTAAAATTTGAAGCGGGCTATGATATTAAACAAGTAAAAGAATTGAGCAAAAACGGCGAATTGGTATCACAAATCGAAATTGGACATAGTACATCAAGCTTACCTGAAGGGGTTACTGTGATGGATACTCCGGGTGTTGACTCAACGGACGATGCGCATGCGATGAGTACGGAATCTGCGTTGCATATTGCCGATATGGTGTTTTACACAATGGATTACAACCATGTGCAATCAGAGTTGAATTTCCAATTTACAAAGCAATTGATGAAATACAATCCGAACGTGTATTTGATCGTCAATCAAATAGACAAGCACCGTGAAGCTGAACTGTCATTTGAAGATTTCAAGCAGTCAGTTCATAACTCATTTGCTGCTTGGGGTGTTTACCCGAAAAATATTTTCTTCACATCACTGCGTGAAAAAGAGCTTCCGAACAACGATTTTGAACAAGTGAAGAAAATCGTAATGGATTCAATGAATGACTGGCAGGAACAATTAATTTCAACTGCAGAAAATACATTGACGAAGCTACAGCATGAGCATGAAGCGTATTTGGAAGAGGAGAAGCAGGATCGCTTCACTACGTACGCTGAACTCGTTTCTGAAGATGACTGGCAGCATCGCGATGATATTTTAGAGCAATATGAAAAACTGACGCGTCAAACAGAACTATTCTCGTTTGATGTATTTGATAAGCAGTTCGATGAAAAACGTAAAGACTTGCTTGCAAATGCTGCGATTATGCCGGCGGATGTTCGTGATAAACTACGTGCCTATTTAGAAAGTCAGCAAGAGGACTTTAAAGTTGGCGGACTGTTTACTGCGAAAAAGAAAACAGCAGAAGAGAAAGCGCGACGTCAGGAAGAAGCATATGCAAGCTTTAACCATGTTGTCCAATCGCAAATTACCGGTCATATAAAAGCATTGATGAAGCAAGCGTTAAAAGATGTCGGTGCATTGAATGACGAACGTGCCGCAAGCATTGACAAGAAGGAATTTAATTTCCCGTTCTCGATTATTGAAGATCAAGTGCAAAAGAGCGCGATAATAACGGGAGATGCGGTATTAAACTTTGCAAATCGTGTTTCAGATGCGACAAAACGTTACTTTATTCAAACAACGGATGCATGGAAGCTAGAGCAAAAAGATACATTGGAACAGGTTGCGCGTGAAGCAGCAGCACCTGTTAAGCTTAAAATTAATGCAATGTCCGAAAAAGTGCATGCGCTTCAGCATATACTGCAAATTGAGATATTCCAGGCTTTCAGCAATACATTAATGAAACAAGTTTCCAATGAAGTTCGCGCGGAATCCAAAATTCATTTGGAAAACTGGAAGCGTGAGCATGAGCAGGCATTGAAAGATATTCGTCCATTTGATGAATCGATGCTGCAGTTAAAGGGTCAAGAAACAGAAATTGCTGCTGAACAAACGCAGGAAAAAGTGGGTTCAGGTTTGAATGTTGATAAAGTAACTGAAAAAGCATTGAAGACGGCGCATATTATTAAAGATGTTCAAGGCTTCAAAGAAGTTTCCAGCTTCTTGACGAAAAAAGTGGAACGTCTGCAAAAACGCGACTTTACGATTGCCTTATTCGGAGCATTCAGTGCGGGTAAGTCAAGCTTTTCAAATGCATTGATGGGTGAGCGCGTATTACCTGTATCACCAAACCCGACGACAGCAGCGATCAATAAAATCCGTCCTGTCTCACCGGAACATCCGCATGAAACAGCCGATGTTCATCTGAAAAATGAAGCGCAGCTACTTGAAGATATTCAAGGTTCGTATGCAGCGATTGGCCTTCAAGTATCTTCACTAAAAGAAGCGTATGATCGTGCAGATGAAGGGCTGGCTGTTCCATTAACAGATGAGCGCCTGAATGTTCATAAATCATTTATCCGTGCGTATTCGGAAGGTTATGAAACATTCATCACAAAATTGGGAACGACATTACGTGTTAACCGCCATGATTTTGAAAAGTACGTAGCACAGGAAAACCGTTCTTGTTTCGTGGACAATATCGATTTCTACTTCGATTCACCACTAACGCGTATGGGTGTAACATTAGTAGATACGCCGGGTGCCGATTCAATCAACGCACGTCATACTGGTGTAGCGTTCGATTATATTCGAAATGCCGATGCCATTCTTTTCATTACGTACTACAACCATGCATTTGCAAAAGCGGACCGTGAGTTCTTAATCCAGCTAGGACGAGTAAAAGATGCGTTTGAACTGGATAAAATGTTCTTTATCGTAAATGCGATTGACTTGGCTTCTACAATGGAAGAAGAGGAAGAAGTAAAAGGCTATGTTCGTTCAGAGCTACAACGCTTCGGTATCCGTTTCCCAAGACTGTACGGAGTATCGAGTTTACTGGCCTTAAAAGAAAAGCAGGATCAGCTCGAGCATCAGTCAGGTATGGCACCATTTGAAGATGCATTCCATCACTTCCTGAATGATGAACTGATGGGAATTGCGGTACAGGCACTTCAAGAAGAAGTGGATAAAACAGAAGCACGTCTGAATGATTTAATTACACAAACTGAAGAAAACCTGAAACGTAAAGATGAGCGTCTTGAAGAATTGGCTCATTTGGAAAAGCTAGTGCGCTCCAAGTTCCAGTCAACTCAGACAGCCATGCTTGAAAGTGAAACAAAGCAAGAGCTGGATGAACTGTTATACTATGTACTGCAACGTGTGTACTACCGCTATCCGGACTTCTACCGTGAAAGCTATAATCCGTCCACTTTCGCGCAAATGCCTGCACAGCAAGCATTGCAAACAGCATTAAAAGAAGTGCTGCAGGCGTTAAGCTTTGACTTCGCTCAGGAATTACGTGTAACGAACTTCCGTTTAGCGCAATTTGTTGAGAAGAAAATGAAGGAACTGTTTAAAGATGAGTCACGTGAATTAAAAGAACTGAACCCAAGCTTTGCATTTTTAAGCTATGAATCAAAAGAGCCGGAAATTTTGGATTTTACAGGTCCATTTACAGATTCGGCGCCATATGAAGGGGTAAAATCCCACTTTAAAAATGTAAAAGCATTCTTTGAAAAGAACGAGAAAGAGCAATTGCGCGATGCATTGGAGCAATTAACAAAACCAAATGCACAAAATTATCTGGATGCTGAAAAAGCCAAAATTATGGAATGGGCGGGAAGCTACATCGCCATTGAGGCAGAAGGATTGCGCCAGCATATGCTTGAACAGGCAGTCGAGCAGATTGAAACAGAACGTTTATTACTTCAAGAAGAAAGTCGCTTAGCTGTTTGGAAAGATATTTACGCGCAACTACAAGCGTAAGGAGGATCTTTTTAATGACGAATATTTTTGTGACCGCAAATCGAATGGAAAGAACAGGTCGTTTAATCGATACAAGATTTGATATGAACAATTTAGAGTCAGGCAGAAAGATGTATGAAGAGGGCCATATTGAAGGAGCTGTATACTGGGATTTAAATACCGACCTATCAGATTTAACGAAAGAAGAAGGCCGACATCCGCTTCCGGAAAAGAAGCAACTTCAGGCTTTGTTTCAAAAACATGGTTTAAATTACAATGATGCCATCTATATTTATGATCAAGGTGCTGCAGCTTTCGCAACTCGTGCATGGTGGATATTGCATTATGCTGGCTTCAAGCATGCCTATGTTGTAAATGGCGGTTTTGAGGCACTGAAGGAAGCTGGATTCCCAGTTTCGACAGAAGTACCTGTATTTAAGGAAAGCAAGCTTGATTTGCAGTGGAATGATGATATTTTAATAAAACGTCAGGATATTATGCATATTATTGAAGGTAAGCGAAAAGCGACAATAATTGATGCCCGCGCACCGGAACGTTACCGTGGTGAATTAGAGCCGTTTGATAAAGTGGCAGGACATATTCCGACAGCGAAAAACTATGATTGGGAACAGTTGCGTAATGGCTCAGAACTGGTTATTACGTCTTCTCTTCTCGCGCAAGTTCCAAAAGAAGAGGAAGTAGTTGTCTATTGCGGATCAGGTGTTACTGCTACACCGGTCTATACAGTATTAAAGGAAGCAGGCTATCAAAATATAAAAATCTATATGGCAGGCTATAGTGATTGGGTAAATCATCACTCTGTCGAAAAATAGATTGGAACTGCTGAATAGGCCGTTATGTAAATTAATTTTACATAGCGGCTTTTTGGCGTCCGGAAAATTTAACGAAAGTATGGCCTTGATTTCCAATATTTACAATAAAGTGGTATTGTAGAAAAATAACGGTCAAAGGAGTGAGAAATGTGTTATTGAAGAAAAGAATTGAGCTGAGTGAAAAGAACGGAGTAAAAATGATAAATGGATCTGTTCAATTTCAGGCAGTTTATTTAAATGTTCATTGCTTTGAAGTGGACGGTATATTAATTGATACGGGTTCTGCCTCACTTCTTAAGCAGTTTATGCCTTTTTTTGAACAGATGGACGTTGATCAGATTATGTTGACCCATTATCATGAAGATCACTCCGGAGGCGCGCATTATTTGCAGAAAACATACAACTTGCCGATATTTATGCATTCGCTCAACATTGAAGAATGTGCTAAGAAGGCAGGCTATCCTTTATATCGCAAACTTTTCTGGGGGGCAAGGCAGCCGTTTCTTGCACAGCCGGTCGGAGATGCTTTTTCATCAAGAACAGCAGATTGGAAAGTGATTGAAACTCCCGGACACACAGAAGACCATGTAGCCTATTTAAATGAATCGACAGGTCAACTCTTTACAGGTGATCTGTATGTGACGCCGAAAACAAAAGTCGTCTTGCGAGAAGAAAGCATCCCTCAAATTATCCGATCACTGGAGAAAGTATTAACGTATGATTTTCTTGAAATATATTGTAACCATGCGGGATATATCGAAAATGGTAGAGACGCTTTAATGCGAAAACTTAATTATTTAAAAGAGCTAAGTTATAAAATAGAAATGATGAACGAAGAGGGTTTGACAGCTGCCGAAATTACAGCGCAGCTTTTCAATAAAAAGTATCCGATTACAAAACTGTCTTTAGGTGAATGGGATGCGGCACATATCGTATCTTCTGTCTTAAACAAGTAAATAATATATGTTTACCGTCTAGTAAGTAGGAACTTACTAGGCTTTTTATATTTGAAATTGAAGCGGAAATAATAACTATTACGAAACTTAAAATTTACATTAGCTTTACAATTAACATTACTTAATAATGGGTATGGAAGAATAAAAGTTAACTTTTGTAGAAAATGCTGAAAAAAAGGCTGAATAAAAGCATTAAATCAACAAATAGTGATTGACTTCAGAATATTTCATCAAAAAAGGGCTAAAATTAACAAGATGTGTTTATAAAACTATGTTTCACAATTGTAAAGCTTTTGTAAATAACATAAATTAATGTTGAAGATATTGAAAACTCGGTGTTATGATTACCTAGGTTTTAATTTACAAACTTTATTTTAGGAGGATTTTATTCGATGTTTAACTCTAAAAAGCCGGATCCATTTTTTGAAGGATTATTAAATATTGCAAAAAATGTACAACAAGGTGCCAACTATGCAAAAGAATCGACAATTACTACAGTATCAGAACTAAAACAAATTCAAATTAAAATGAAGTCCTATGAAACAGCTGGGGACAAGCTGATTCATGAATTAATCGTGAAATTAAACGATTCGTTTATGACACCAATTGAACGTGAAGATATTCTATCATTAGCCATTAAACTGGACGATATTCTGGATGGCATTGAAAATACAATTGCCCACTTTGAAATGTATTCATTTACAGAAGTAAATCAGTATATGCGTGACTTCGTAGACTATATTGCCAAATCATCAGATGAAGCAGTAAAAGCAATGGAGTTATTGAATAAAAAAGATTTAATCGGAATGCGTCAACATGCCATTCTGATCAAAGATTATGAGCGTGAATGTGATGAAATTTTCCGTAAATCCATTACTGAACTATTCCAGACTGAGAAAGATCCAATTCGCTTAATCATCTTTAAAGATTTATATGAGCAGTTAGAAGAAATTGCGGACTACTGCCAAAATGTAGCGAATACAATCGAATCAATTATTATGCGAAATGCATAATGAAAAAGGAGTAAATTATGGATACGTTATTAATCATTACCGTACTCGTTGTCATCTTTGCGCTGGCATTCGACTTTATTAACGGTTTCCATGATACAGCCAATGCGATCGCCACATCTGTTTCGACGCGTGCTTTAAAACCTCGAGTAGCTGTTCTTTTAGCGGCAGTGATGAACTTCGTAGGTGCGATGACGTTTGTAGGCGTAGCAAAAGCTGTAGCATCTGGAATTGTGGATCCTTTCTCTTTGAACGCGTTTGAAGGGGATACAACAGGATCTGTAGTTATTTTGGCAGCATTATGTTCTGCCATCACATGGAACTTACTAACTTGGTATTTCGGTATTCCATCAAGTTCTTCACATACATTGATCGGATCAATTGCTGGTGCAGCAGTTGCATCGGCAGGTATGAATATTTTAAACTATGAAGGTTTCTTTAAAATATTGCAGGCGTTAATTATTTCGCCGATTTTAGCATTAACTCTTGGTTTTATCGTAATGAAGTTATTCAAATTTATTTTCCACCGCTCACCACTGTATGGAACAACGAAAGCGTTCCGTTTGACTCAAATCGGTACAGCGGCTTTACAATCGTTTACACATGGTACGAACGATGCCCAAAAAGCGATGGGTATTATTACAATGGCTCTAATCGCAGCAAACTTGCAATCAACAGATGAAGTACAGAATTGGGTACGTTTTGCCTGTGCATTGGCGATGGGTCTTGGGACATCAGTAGGCGGATATAAAATCATTAAAACAGTCGGCGGTAAAATTATGAAAATCCGTCCGGTCAACGGGGTAGCGGCGGACTTAACTTCTGCATCAATCATTTTTGGTGCAACAGTCATCGCATTACCGGTTTCGACTACACATGTAATTTCTTCTGCAATTATGGGTGTTGGTGCAGCACAGCGTGTGAAAGGTGTTAAATGGGGAATGGCGCGTAAAATTGTAGTTACGTGGTTTATCACATTGCCAATTTCCGCATTAATGGCCGCATTATTCTACTTCTTAATTAGTCTTATTTTCTAATTTTAAAACGGCGCTCAATAATTAATATTGAGCAGCCGTTTTTTGTTTGTGGGTGGAGGGTAGATTTTCTAATAAAGTTGCGAGTTGTTCTAATATAACCTGAAAAGTTCTAATATATCGCAGATCTTCTAATAAAGTGCACGTTTGTTCTAATATGAGCGCTCGATCTTCAAATAAACTATATGAAAGTTCTAAAATAGCATTCAATTCTTCTAATATCAGTCATAAATGTTCTAATATACAATACGCCGCGCTCTCACCACACCGTAACACGAGTTTTTCACTCCCCAGATCATTTCAAATATGTCTGAAACAGCGCATGCACATTTTCAACCGGAATAAATAATCCGACTTTCCCGTGCCCTTCACGAGTTCCTGTTGCAAACACAACACCAATTACATCTTCGTTTTCATTAATGACCGGGCTACCACTATTTCCGCGATAAACAGGTGCGTCCATCATAATGATATCTGGCTGAATGTCTGCGGCAGTTGTATAGCCGATAATCGTTCCTTTATTGGCAATCCCGCTAAATGCAAGCGGATTTCCGATAAAAAAGACGGCCTCATTTTTACGGAATTCGCTCGTTGTGGCAAGTGGCAGGAACGGCAAGTTTTCAGCATCCACTTTCAACAATGCCAAATCATAATCTTCATATGATTCTACAACCTCAGCTTTATAAAGCGTATCATCCGGAAATACAACGGTAATCGTCAACGCATCCTCAATTACATGATCATTTGTTATTATGTAGCCATTCTCTGATACCGCAAACCCTGTCCCTTTCCCTGAGTCGGTATTAATTGTGACAACAGATTGTTTATATGTTTGAATATTTTCCTGATTAGATAATTGTGATGATACTTTTAAAAATTCAATCGCAGGAATGGAATATACATTGAAAATCACGGCAAACGTACTAAAAGCTAATGTTAATGCCATCAACCATACTACAATTCGAACAAATGGTTTTTGCTTTTTCGTTTTTTTCGGCTGTGGGTTTAAACGTTCTTCTCGTGCTTTTGCAAGCGCCTTTTCCTGTTCTTCCAAAACAAGTTCCAAAAATTCTTCTTCTGTCAGTTCCTCAGTATTCGTTTTCTCTGTCATTGTGTTCCCTCCGATATGTATAAGTGTAACAAAAGTACACGAAATTTGAGACAAAAAGAGCAGATTCAAAATTTTTTTTGGAAGTTTGTGAATTATTTCATATTACTAAATTGAAAATACTTCGTGCAATCCATCACATACTTTAGCTTGATAAAGCAGGATTTTAAAAATGACAGCCCTTACATTTATTATTTAGAAATAATAGATTGTGTTTGAAATCACAAATGGAACAAGCGGTTGGTAAATGATATAAGTATTGTTATATCAACGTTTTCGGCTTGTTTTTAGTAATTCGAACGATTTATTAAAGCTATCGTTGACAAAGTAAAAATTAAAGGTTAACATTCGTAATTACAAAGGATTTCAAAAATTAGAAGGGGATGGTAAATATGGATTTAATGAAAAAGTCACTTGAAATGCACGAACACTTTGGCGGGAAAATGGAAATTCGTGCAAAAGTTCCGGTACAGGATAAATATGATTTGAGTTTAGCTTATTCTCCGGGTGTTGCTGCCCCTTGCCTTGCAATTGAACAGAATCCTTCAACCGTGTATGACTATACGATGAAAGGGAATTTAGTAGCGGTTATCACAGACGGAACCGCGGTATTAGGGTTAGGGGATATTGGTCCGGAAGCCGCTTTACCAGTAATGGAAGGTAAGGCGTTATTATTAAAGCGCTTTGCAAATGTTGACGCAGTACCGGTATGCTTAAACACTAAAGACGTAGACGAAATTGTCAACATTGTAAAAGCGATTTCGCCGACCTATGGAGCAATCAATCTGGAAGATATTTCAGCGCCGCGCTGTTTTGAAATTGAAGACCGGCTGCGTGCTGAATGTTCAATCCCGGTATTTCATGATGACCAGCATGGAACGGCAATTGTCGTTGGGGCAGGTTTAATCAATGCGGTGAAACTGGTGAAAAAAGATGTCAATAAGATGAAGGTTGTCATTAACGGAGCTGGGGCAGCAGGTATTGCGATTCTCCGTATTTTAATTCAAATGGGTTACACAAATGTCGTTATGTGTGACACGAAAGGCATTATTTATGAAGGGCGTCCTGAAGGGATGAATCCGGTAAAAGAACAGGTTGCTCATTTATCGAATCCGGATCAATTACGCGGTACTTTGGATGATGCATTAGTAGGAGCAGATGTGTTTATCGGGGTGTCCGCAGCAAATATTTTAACGGAAAAACATATTAAATCGATGGCTATAGATCCGATTGTCTTTGCTTTGGCAAATCCTGATCCTGAAATAACGCCGGATAATGCAAAAAAATGGGGCGTAAAAATTATTGGTACCGGCCGTTCTGACCATGCCAACCAAGTGAATAATATGCTTGCCTTCCCGGGGATTTTCCGTGGTGCACTTGATGTAAGAGCGACAGATATCAACGAGGCGATGAAGCTGGCGGCGGTTGAAGCTATTGCATCGCTAGTAACAGAAGAAGAGCTGAATGAAGACTTTATTATTCCGAGCTCGATGGATGAACGGGTTGCAGGTGTAGTTGCAAAAGCAGTTGGATCCGCAGCCATCGCATCAGGAGTTTCTGAATTGTTCCAGCAAGTAGATCTAATTAACACTTCGGTAGCCATTTAAAAAGGATGTGCATGAAGTTACATTCAGCACATCCTATAAAATAGTGAAGACGATCAATCAGTGGGAATCCAAAATCTCCACTGATTGCAGTGTCACTTAAACTGTTTGAAGCTCTGCAGTCAGTTGTTCCAATTGTGTAATTAAATCACCAATAAACGCAATTGTGTCATGTAATGGCTGTTCAGTCGTAATGTCGACACCTGCCATTTGTGCAAGTTCAACAGGTGTTTTTGTGCCGCCTGCTTTTAATACATCGATCCATTGCTCAACAGCTGCTTCGTCACCGTTTAAAATACGTTGTGATACTTGTGTTGAAATAGTTAAACCTGCAGAATACGTATATGGATATAAGCCCATATAGTAATGAGGCTGACGCATCCAAGTCAATTCTGCACCTTCAGTTACTTCAACTGCGTCTCCCCAGAATTGCTCAAGTACTTCACGTTTTAATTCATTCAGTTTCGGTGCGTTAACGCTTCCGCCTTCATCGATAATTTCGTACACTTTACGCTGGTAAGCTGCCTCAAGTAAATGAGTTACGAAGTTATGGTAGTACGTACGGCTAATAATCGTTGAGATGACCCAACGTTTAAAGCGCGCATCCGTAGAATTTTTTAATAAGTGGTTGGCCATTAGCATTTCATTCATTGTTGATGGTGCTTCTATGAAGTAAAGTGATGGTCTTGCATTGAAAATATTTTGCGCATCATTTGCCAAATAGAAATGACCTGCATGACCTAGTTCATGGGCTAAAACGAATACTTCATTCATTCGGCTCGTCCATGAAATCAATACATACGGGTGTACACCATAAGGGCTTGAACAGAATGCGCCAGTTGATTTTCCGGCATTTTGTGCAAAATCAATCCATCGCTCATCAAAAGAACGATCGATCATATTCGTATAATGCTCGCCCATAATCGATAAACCGTCTTTCATATATTGACGGGATTCTTCCACCGTAATTGTTGGCTCATATGATGGGTCCAGCGAAATTTTTAGGTCTGCAAACGTCATTTTGTCCAACTGATGTGTTTTTTGCAACAGTTTTGCATAGCGGCGCATATGTGGTGCAAGCTCATTCATAATTAAATCGATTTGGCGGATATACATTGAGCGGTCCACTTGCTGTGACTCTAATAAAGAATCAAAAATATTGTCGTAGCCGCGAAGGTCTGCTTCCGTTTTTTCAATTGCCAAGTGTGTATTATATGTTTTGGCAGTCGTATGCTGATAGTCGCGCAGTTTTTTTGAAAAGGCTTCAAATGCAGCACGACGTTTATTCGTGTCCGTTTCAAGCTCCCAATCGCCCTCAAACAAGTTATAGCTAAGCGGGAATGATTCACCATCTACTTCAAAGTTAGGGAACTGCATATCTACCAATTTTGTCGTATTGTACAGCTCATATGGCGCGTTGAATGTAGCACCGAATGCAGCCAGTGCTTTTTCCGCTTCAGGATGTAACTGGTGCGGTTTTTGTACGAGCAGTTTATCAATAAAATTAGCGTATTCCGGTTTAGCAGTTTGTGCTTCTTTTAAAACAGCTTCGTCCAATGCAAGTAAATCACTTTTTACAAAGGATAACTTTGTTGCAAGTTTTGCAGCGAAAGAACCGAAGCTTGCGGCACGCATCTGATTTTCAGTGCTCGTTTGGTCAACGCTATGTGAAAGGCTCGCATATGTGCCGATTACAACCATTTTCTCCTGAATTTTTTCCGTTGCTTCAATTGCATTAATCGCGCCTTGTACATCAGTAATTGTCCCTGCAAGCCCCTCTGCAGTTTTCTCTACAAGTTGTCTTAATTCTTCGATTGCCGCTGTGTAGGCTTGTTCTGTAGCAAATAAATCTTCCAAATTCCAAGTTTCTTCAACCGGTACATCACTACGATTCAACATTGACATAAGTAGCCTCCTAATATTACGATATTCGAAATAAATAATACCATATTTCTGAAAATTTAGGAAGTAGTGAAAATTTGGTCGATAAATATTTTTAATATTATTTAGAAGACATATAGTAAAATAGAGAAACGATGGAAATAGGGAAAGAGTGTGATAATATGCAAGAAGTGAAGGATTGTAGTCTAATTCTTGAAGGCGGGACATTTCGAACGGTTTTTACTGCGGGAGTGTTGGATGCCCTTATGGAGGAACATATAAAGATGCCGTATATTGCGGCGATTTCGGCAGGTGCCATCAATGCGGTATCCTATATGTCCAATCAGCCTGAACGGACTATGCGAGTTTTGACAACGTACCGCAATGATCCCCGCTATATGGGAATGCGTAATTTTCTGAAGGAAAAAAGTCTGTTCGGATTGGATTTTGCCTATAATATCGTGCCGAATCAGCTTGATTTGTTTGATTGGGACGCCTATTACAACTATCCGGGTGAGGTGGAGTTCGGGCTGACGAATGCATATACCGGAAAAGTGGAGTATAAAAGTGCGCATACAATGACAAAAGCATGTGATATTTTACAGGCAACATGTGCCATTCCTATACTGTTCCCTGAGATTAAAATTGACAATGTTCCGTATTATGATGGGGGACTATCCGATTCGATTCCAATTAAACGTGCCATCGAAAAAGGATATAACAAGCATTTGCTAATTTTGACGAGGGGACCCGGCTATATAAAAAGTGCCTCTAAAACGAATCAGTGGGCAACGAAGCTTTTCCAAAAACGTTACCCAAGACTCGCGGCTGCGATGAGACATCGTGCGGATATGTATAATGAAACAATGCAATATATTGCTCAAAAAGAGATTGATCAGGAAGCGTTTATTTTTAAACCGGACCGTCCGATAAAAAGTTTTGAAAGCAAAGTTGATCAAATGAAAGCCAATTATGAGGTTGGCTATGAACAGGCACAAAAGCAAATGCCTGAGTTGAAGGCGTTTTTGGGGATTATTTAAAGATAAAGCATAATACTGTAATAGTTTAATATAGAATATACTTGCAAAAGCGAGTGGAATTATATTAAAATAAAGCTAAGAACATTAAATTAAATAAAAAGTGCAAGACAAGGTGGAGCCATAGTCAACTATGGCACCGCCTTGTCTTTTTTGCATTGGAAGGAGAAATTTATGTTTATTTTACAAATTGTTCTAGTTTTATTTGCTACCAAACTCGCCGGACATCTTGCTGCGAGAGTCGGGCAACCATCTGTACTAGGGAAAATAATTGTAGGTATTATTCTTGGTCCAGCACTCCTTGGCTGGGTTCATGATACTGAACTTTTAACCGTGTTCAGTCAAATAGGTGTTTTACTGTTAATGTTTTTAGCTGGTCTTGAAACCGACCTACAGGAAATGAATAGAAACAAAAAAGCGGCAATCTATGTTGCTTTAGGTGGTATTCTCCTGCCGATTATTTTAGGGTATGCAGGTTCGCAATATTACGGATTGTCTGTAGGAGAATCCATTTTTATTGGATTATTACTTTCTGCAACATCTGTCAGTATTTCGGTACAGGCGTTAAGGGAGCTTGGTTGGCTGAATAGTAAAGAAGGGTCAACATTACTTGGAGCTGCGGTTTTGGATGATATTGTAGTTGTAATTTTAATCGCCATTGCTATGAGTTTCTTTGCCGGATCAGATACGAATATCGGTTTATTAATCGGTAAGAAAGTATTATTCTTCGCCATCTTGATTGTACTGGCAAAATGGTTTATCCCACACTTTATAAGAATCTTCAAGAAATTTAGAGTTACTGAATCAATATTGAGTGCCGGCCTGATTATTTGTTTTGGTTTGTCATATTTTGCGGAATTCCTTGGTATCGCTGGTATTATCGGTGCTTTCTTTGCAGGGATTGCGATTGCACAAACAGAATATAAAGATGAAATCGAACATAAGGTTGAGCCGATTGCCTACGGGATTTTTGTTCCGTTCTTCTTTGTTAGTATCGGATTAGCGGTTTCATTCGATGGAATTGGAGAACAAATCGGGTTTATTATCGTATTTTCAATAATTGCAGTTGTATCCAAATTTGTTGGTTCAGGATTAGGTGCGAAATTAGCCGGATTCAATACGAAATCATCGATGGGGGTCGGTGCTGGGATGGTTTCCCGAGGCGAGGTTGCACTAATATTAGCTGCAATGGGACTTGAAGGTGGCTTGCTGCCGGCTAATTACTATACATCGATTATTATCGTAATTATCGTAACAACAATCGTGACACCGCCTTTGTTAAAAGCAATTTTTGGGAAGAGAATAGTCGTATAAATTTAAGGGTTTAGATAGAAAAGATAGGCACATTTTCATGAGCCTATCTTTTTTTACGCCTTTTTTACTTTAAACCGGTAATAAAGAGACATAAACAATGTAATGAACGTTACAAAGACGGTTGCACCAATGACAGCAGCGGCTACGATTTGTACTGCTTTTAAGTCGGATTCAACTATTGCATAAACCGCCATAACTACTGCAACAGCGGGAAGCAGCTTTGTAAGTAGAACAAGCCCCTTTTTATTTTCTGCCTTCCATTGGTTACCGTAAGAAGTCAGTCCAGTCCACAGTAAAGGAATCGTAAGTATTGTCAGTAAAAGGGCTAAACCAAAGAAAAGTGTGTGTATGCTGTCAGTTGTTTGTAGTGAAATCAGCCAAGATATAATTGTACCTGGAACAAGTGTCACCATAGCAAGATTCAGCGGTTTTACTTGGTTTTTATACTTCTCAATCGTTGTATCACGGTCCGTGTAAATCGGCTTCGTGTTGGGAGAAGCACGAAATAAATGGATATCACCTGCAGAATCCACAAGTGACCAGCCTGCATCTTTGAAAAGTTCAAAGTATTCTTCATCCGTATTTTCCAGTGTCCGATAATCGATACTGTATACATAATCAGCATATTCACCTTTTTCAAGTGTGTAGCCTAAAAATGAAAAACTTCGGACATGCCAACCTTCAAGCGAAAGTTTATGCATTTTTTCCAAATCCTTTTGCTCAGAAAATGCTAATCCACCAGACATCATATACTTCGTTTTTGTCATACTTCATCCTCCATTCCTCTTTCAGCTAATTGAATCATCAGCTTTCTAATTGTTAACTCCTCTTTTAAAACGGTTTTGCCTTTTTGCGTCAGTAAATACACTTTACGCCTTGAATCCGTATCGTCGTATAAATAAATCCAATCATTTTGTAAAAGTTTTTTTATAATCGTGTACATTGAAGCTGGACCGATTGAAATATTCCCTTTAGATGTTTCTTCAATTAAATTCATAATCGCGTATCCGTGTTGGGGCGTTGTTAATGCGGCCATAATATGAAACATTGAATCGGTCAATTGCTCATTGTTTTTCACTATGTCACCTCCCGATATATCATAAAGTGATATATATGTCTGAAAACAATATATCACTTTATGATATATATGTAAACAGAATTATCGATTAATTTGATGGGGGAGTGGGAATGCGGGAAAATAAAAAGCCTGCTCGTTCTATAACGGAGCAGGCGATTTTTTAATTATTGGTGATTTTCGTAATCGTAATATTCAACCAGCCAAACAAAATCGTAATGACTGGACTTAACAGGCAAAAGAATGCGAACGGTAAATAGTCGATGACAGAAATGTTCAATGTAGAAGCAATGAACAGACCGCACACGCTCCATGGAACGAGCGGATTGATAACAGTACCTGCATCCTCAATTGTACGGGCTAAATTTTTCGGATGAAGCTGAACGGCTTTAAATTTTTCCTTAAATGCTTCACCTGTTAATAACAGCGATAAATACTGTTCACCGATTGTAACGTTAATTCCGATTGCGGTAAAAGCTGTTCCCGTAATAACAGATCCGACCGATTTCAACTGGTTTTGAAGCGCCTGCAACAAAGTTTGGATAATGCCGAGTGTAAAGAGCAATCCTCCCATAGACAGGGACAATACAATTAAAATAATCGTAAACAGCATACTGTTCATTCCGCCTCGAGTCAGTAATGAATCAATTGCTTCGACTCCTGTTTCCATTGAATAGCCGTTATATAAAATTGCAAACAGTTCGTTCAATGGAATAGAACTGTGGAAATATGATAGCACGATACCGGAAATAGCACTTATCGCTAATGTAGCAAGGCTTGGTAATTTAAAGATCGTACACACAATAAGAACGACAAGCGGAATGATTGCATACCAATGAATTAGATTTGTTGCGAACAGTGTTTCTTTAAAGCTTGTAATAAGCTCTGTGTCCATATACTGGCTTTTGGGAGAAATCCAGGCATATACGATTAGTGAAATAATAAATGCCGGAATGGTCGTGAACATCATATTTCTAATATGCGTAAACAAGTCAATACCGGCAACAGTCGCCGCCAAGTTCGTCGTATCGGACAACGGGGACATTTTATCCCCAAAAAAGGCTCCCGAAACAATTGCTCCTGCTGTAATAGCAAGTGAAGCGTCTATAGAACTCGCAACCCCTACCATTGCAACACCAACTGTTGCAACGGTAGTAAGAGAACTGCCGATCGCTGTGCCGATAATGCTTGTAATAAGGAAGACAACCGCATAAAAAAAGCTCGCAGTAATGATTGAAAGACCTATATACAATAGTGTAGGAATTGTCCCGCTTATTAACCAACTGCTGATTAAAACACCGATCAAAAGAAAAATATAAACTGCGCCGATACTTGTTGAAACAGAAGCAATCATACTTTGCTCCATGATGCGGTACGGTACTTTTCGCAGAACACCATACATGATCAGTATAATAATGGCTATGAAAATCGGAACATGCGGGACACTGCCGAGTTTCATAATGCTATAGGAGATGAGTGCAATAATAAATAAAATTAAAATAAGTGCTTCAAAAAAATGTGGTTTTACATGTTGTTTTGCATTCATGATGACTAGACCTCGCTATATAGTTTCGCGCTTCAACGCGTTGAAGTACAAAAGTTAGTGTAGCATTTTATTTAGAAAAAGGGAAGGGGGTAAAAATAAAAGGAACATACCGGAAAGTCCGAGATGTCCCTATAGTGCTTGATGAATGGCATTAAAAAAATAAAATTACTCAGCAAGCATAATCTTTTCTAATTGTAATGGTTCAATATATGTATCGCCTTGATATGCCCGCATATTACCGCCTGAAATTTCATCAATGAGTAAAATTTCACCTGTTTTTGCATCGCGGCCAAATTCCAATTTAATATCATAAAGCGTTAACCCTTTTTTCTCTAACTCTGCGCCAACAAACTTTGAAATTTCGATTGTGCGCTGTTTCAAGATGGCATATTCATCATGTGTTAAAATACCAAGCATTGAAAGCGCATCTTCTGAAATAGGAGGATCCAGGCGTTCATCGTCCTTAATAGTCACTTCTACAAATGAATCCAAATCCTGACCTTCTGTTGCATAAGCACCATAGCGGCGTAAAAAAGATCCGACTGCTTTAAAACGGCAAATAACTTCCAAACCTTTACCGAAAACAGTCGCGGGTTTAACCGTCATTGTCGCTTCATTAAAATTTGCCTCAACATAATGTGTCGGTACCTTTAATTCGTTTAATTTAGAATAAAAGAAAGAAGTAAGTTTCAATCCGGCAAGGCCTGCACCATCAATTGTTAAACCGACTGTGTTTGCGCCTGGATCAAAAACCCCGTTTTCTCCAGTTACGTCATCTTTAAATTTCAGCAAATATAATTCGTTTTCAAGTTTAAATACATCTTTTGTTTTACCAATATACATTAATTCCATGAGAGATACCTCCAAAAGTAATTTCAAATTAATTATAACACGAATGATTTTATAATATTAGTGTAAAAATGTTCGTATTTTAAAGAAAGACGTCTAACCTTTGATATAGTATGCTCTTTGTTACCAGTATAATGGTAACATTTGTTATACTAATCTTAGACAAGGAGTGATTTAGATGCTAAAAACGTATAATAATATTGTTGTAGCAATTGACTTTTCAGAAAAAGCAAAAATTGCTTTTGAGCGCGGTATGAACGTTGCTCGATTGACGGATGCGACATTGAATTTAGTGAGTGTAATTGATACACATTCATTCGGATCAGTGGAAGCATATGATTTAAAGTATGCAAAAGCTCTAAAGGAAAAAACACTTGATCAGTTAAAGGAATACAAGGTTATAGCAGAACAGGCCGGCGTTAAAAATGTACAAGTATCCGTTGAAGAAGGATCGCCGAAAGCGGTATTGACGAACCTGACCGATGCCGATTTAATCATTATCGGAGCGACCGGTTTAAACCGTGCAGAACGTTTCTTACTAGGGTCTGTATCGGAAAATGTTGTACGCAGCGCCAATTGTGATGTTCTCGTAGTACGTTAAAAAATAAACCCGCAATACTCCTTGTTCAAAGGGGATTGCGGGTTTTGTTAATTAATATACGCCTTCTACAAGCATACCGTTTGCTACTTTAATGAAGCCGGCAATGTTTGAGCCGACAACTAAATTGCCTTCATAGCCATATTTTTTCGCCGCATCCGAACTTTCTTTGAAAATTGATTTCATAATACCGTGAAGTTTTTCATCAACTTCCTGGAAAGACCAGTAGTTACGGCCGGAATTTTGAGCCATTTCAAGTGCAGATACAGCAACACCGCCTGCATTTGCTGCTTTACCAGGGCCGAATAAAACATCGCTTGCTAAAAACTCATTGATTGCATCTAAATTCGATGGCATATTTGCACCTTCTGCAACGACTTTCACGCCATTTGCAATTAAAGTACGGGCCTGTTCACCGTTAATTTCATTTTGAGTTGCACATGGAAGAGCGATATCACATGGAATTGTCCAGATGCCGTCACAGCCTTCTGTATAAATAGCATTTGGACGATAATTTACATATTCTTTAATACGCTTCCCTTCAACTTCTTTTAACTGTTTTACAATTTTTAAGTTAATGCCTTCCGGGTCGTAAATGTAGCCTGCAGAGTCGGAGCAGGCAACAACTTTTGCTCCAAAGTGCTGAGCTTTTTCAATTGCATAAATAGCTACATTACCAGAACCTGAAACGACAACCGTTTTATCATTAATTGAAAGTTTTGCTTCACGCAGCATTTCTTCAACAAAGTATACTAAACCATATCCTGTTGCTTCTGTACGCGCCAATGAACCACCATAGCCAGGTTTTTTCCCAGTTAATACACCTGCCTCATATGCACCGCGAATACGCTTGTATTGCCCCCATAAATAGCCGACTTCACGTGAACCTACACCAATATCTCCGGCCGGAACATCGACATCAGGACCGACATAGCGGTATAATTCTGTCATGAAAGCTTGACAGAAGCGCATAATTTCTGCATTTGACTTCCCTTTTGGATCAAAGTCTGAACCACCCTTACCGCCGCCGATCGGTTGACCAGTTAAAGCGTTTTTAAAAATTTGTTCAAAGGCTAAAAATTTCATAATCGATTCATTTACTGTAGGATGGAAGCGTAATCCACCTTTATATGGCCCGATAACATTGTTATATTGAACGCGGTACCCACGGTTTACTTGTACTTGGTTTTGATCATCTTGCCAAGCGACACGGAAAGAGATGATTCTGTCCGGCTCAATGATACGTTCTAAAATATTATGCTGAATGTATTCGGGATGTTGTTCGAATACTGGAACTAGAGAAAGGAAAATTTCTTCCGCGGCTTGTAAGAATTCTAACTGATGTGCGTTCTTAGCTTTTAATTTTTCAAACACTCCATCAACATATTGCTGTGCGTTACTCGTTGTTGTCATTGTCGTCATGTTAATACCCCCAAATGGATTAATAAGTATACATTAGTATGAATTATCAAACAATTCAATTATATTTTATGTGACATCACTGTGTGAAATCGATGTTAAAAAAGAGAAAACGTTTTCAATTATTATATCTATATAATAATTTGAAGTTGCTTTTGGAAAGGATGATTAACTATTTTACAACTATTAATTGATGCAGATGCATGCCCGGTTGTTGATTTAGCGCTGTTTATTTCATCTCGATATGAGATAAGACCGATCTTGTTCTGCGATACATCACATCGAATGGAACGGGATGGTGCAAAAACAATTATTGTTGACAAAGGACCAGATTCAGTTGATTTTAAGCTTCTAAGTGTCTTAAAGCGAGGAGATATTGTCATAACAGGTGATTATGGTCTTGCTGCAATGTGTATAGCAAAAGGTGGAATTGTTATTACTCATAACGGAAAAGAACTGACGTCTGACAACATAGATCAACTGTTGGCTTTTCGATTTGAAAGTGCGAAAATAAGACGTGCAGGGGGACGTACGAAAGGTCCCAAAAAGCGCACGGAAGAAAATAATTTGGCTTTTGAAACGAAATTTCGACAAATTTGTGAACGTGCGATTTTTGAGAAGGAGGAATCATAAATGAATCAGCAAATCTTAAATTTAGACGAACTAAAAGAACGCTTTCCGTTAATTGAAAAGCTGCAATCCGAACAATATGTATTTTGGGAAAATGAAAGTGTAGCTAAAGAAAGCCAAGTATCTGACCAAGTGACACCAGATATGATTCAAGACGCAGAAAATAGATTGAAGCGTTTTTCTTCTTATATAAAGGTTGCATTTCCAATCACGAAATTTTCAGACGGCATTATTGAATCGGAATTAAGAGAAATTGCCGCGATGAAAAAACTCATAGAAGGACGACGCGGTTTTAATATTCCTGGCAAATTAATGCTTAAAAGTGATCATGCATTACCGATCGCCGGTTCGATTAAAGCGCGTGGCGGTATATACGAAGTGTTGAGTCATGCGGAAAAGCTGGCAATCGATGCAGGAATGATAACAGAACAAGAGGATTACGCAAAATTCCATAGTGAAGAATTCCGGAATTTTTTCAGCAAATATAAAATAGCTGTCGGGTCAACGGGGAACTTGGGCCTAAGTATCGGTATTATTAGCGCACAGCTGGGTTTCCAGGTGACTGTGCATATGTCGATTGAGGCAAAAGAGTGGAAAAAAGAACTGCTGCGTGAAAAAGGTGTTGCAGTAATCGAATACGAATCCGATTACACTTCTGCAGTGGAAAACGGCCGCCAAATAGCAGAACAAGATCCTGCTTGCCATTTCGTTGATGATGAAAATTCAATCGATCTGTTTTTAGGATATTCGGTAGCGGGATCTCGCCTGAAAGACCAGCTTCAGCAAGCAAAAATTAAAGTTGATGCGAATCATCCGCTATTTGTTTATCTGCCATGCGGGGTTGGTGGTGCGCCCGGGGGAATTGCCTACTCTTTAAAACAAATTTACGGCGAACATATTCATATTTTCTTTGCGGAACCATTTGCATCTCCTAGTATGCTCCTAGGTTTGATGACAGGCATGCATGACAAAATCAGTGTGAATGATATTGGTTTGTCCAACAAGACAGAAGCTGACGGATTGGCGGTAGGGCGTCCTTCACGATTTGTCGGAACGTTGATGGAATCCGTAATAAGCGGATGTTATACTGTGGATGACAGCTTTTTATATAGAAGTTTAAAAGGTATGTTTGAGACGGAAAACATTTTTATGGAACCTTCAGCACATGCAGGTGTGTATGGTCCGATTGAATTAATGATGCAGGGGACTTCGTATATTGAAAAGCATGGGCTTACAGATAAAATGGAAAACGCCACACATATTATTTGGTCAACAGGCGGCGATCTAGTGCCTGAAGAATTACGACAGCAGTATTTACAATCAGAGATATAGAAGGGAAGTCGCTTGTGTTAATTGTAGTAGTCATTATCGCATTTTTTGGAGCAGGTTTACTCGATTTAAACTTACGCAAAAAATATAACATCCCAAAAAACGAGAAATTTATGGATCAGTATGTGGGGATTTGGCATTTCGTCTTGGAAATCCTTCTATGTTTCATGTTTTTATCGTATGTAACTATTAATCTATTTGACCAAAAAACATTATATTCGGTATTGTTTGCGTTCATTATGATTTTATTTATAGTCCGTGGATTATTGGAGTTTTGGTTTAGAAGAGAAAAGCGTCGTCATATAATTTCATTTACTTATGTAGTGCTTTGTGCAATTTGCAGTATCGCAATTGCCATTATAATGTAAGAAAAGAAGTGTGTTGGAGGGTATCCCTCAACACACTTCTTTTTAGTCTACCTGGATTTCTTCTACTGTTGCTTCAACTTCTGAGCGGGACATTTTTTCTCGTCCTTCTCTCATCGCCTGTAACGTTTTATGTGCCAATGCTAAAGGCAGTCTGCAGAACAATTTGATCGAACGTTTATCTAAATCCTTCATATAAAGGTCGGCCTTTGCCAGGTTTTCCTCCGCATAAGCAAATAGTTCAGCCCGTGTCCAGCCATCCGGAACGAAGCTGACACCGCGCTCATCCAAATCTTCCTGCTCATTTCGTAAAATGTTTACTGCCTGTAAGCCGCGACCATAGCCAATTGCCAGCTCACGGTCTGTTTTCGTACCGGCGCTCCATTCCCAAAGCTCCGAAAGCATGACACCGACCAAACCAGCCACATAGTATGTATAGTCGTCCAAGTCTTCCTTCGTATGCACCTGCCAATTTGCGAGTGCCCATTTAGCCATTCCCTCCGCCATTTCACTCGTCGCAGAAGTGACAATCGGGAATGCCCCTTTAGGACAAACTTCCAGCCAGTCAGCTAGACGAAGTGTAACTTCAGGCATTTTGTCCTTTACAGGTGCAAGTGCAGCAAGGTAAGCATCGTTATCAAAGGCAGGAGCTTTCAATAATTCCGCTACTTTTAATAATGTCGCATTTTTCATTTCATTGGAAACATCTTCGTGATCTTCAATTTCATCAATTGCCCGCATTGCTAAATATGCAGCAGCAACCGTTAATTTTAATTCTTTATCTAAAAAAGTAATGGGGATATAAAATGTACGGCTCGTCTCTTTTAAAACGCGCATCGCATCTTTTTGTAAAGCTTTGTTCGACATAAGGAAAACTTCCTCCATTCTAAATTGCATCCACTTCCTATCGTATCGCAAATCTGTGAAAAGGGAAAATAAAAGTTCCGGCTTTTGAAAATTTGTGGCCGGGAGTGATTAGTAGGGAGAAAGAGAGCGGCGTATTAGAACATAGGAGCTCAATAGTGGAACGAGTGGAGCGAAAAATAGAAAGTTTAAATGCTAAAGTAGAACCGCTTGCCATGAAAGTAGAAACCCTAGAGCCGCAACTCCCAATAAGAAAACACACACATTTCCAGTATGTACATATTAATTGAAATATGGTAATATTAGAACAATTCTAATTGACGGAGGTGAACGGAATGAAGAAGTTGGCGATCGAGACAGGTGTAAAAGTGGATACAGCTATGTATTTTGCACGTGTCATTACTTTTAAATTTGGGTCTAACGGGATAGGTGTGTCCTTTTTTAGACAATTTAAAAATAATGCGTAGCTAATTAACTTCATTCTTTTCACCACTACTGAAAAGGCTGCTCTCGTTAATGAGCAGTCTTTTTGTTATTTTAGCTGCGCCGGTGGAGGCGTAGAAATATGCAGTTGAAAGCAGAAAACATAACGAAAATTATCGGTGGCAACACCATTTTTAAGGAACTTTCTTTTGAAGTGAATGCCGGTGAACGTATCGCAATCGTCGGTCGAAACGGCAGTGGGAAAACAACATTATTTAAAGTGCTGGCAGGTATTGAACAGCCGGATGAAGGGCGAATCATAAAATCGAAAGGTCAAACAATCGGCTACTTGCATCAAATACCTCAATACACGGATATATCAGTTTTTGATGTATTGTCAAAAGCATTTGCTGAATTACATGATATTAAAGATCGTCTGTCTCAGTTGGAAATGAAGATGGTAACTGATTTATCCGAGAAGATTTTAAATCAATATGGAGAGCTGCAAGAGCACTATTTAGCAAACGGTGGCTACGAAACTGAAGCGAAAATTGCATCGATTGCCAATGGACTCGCGATTACAAAACTATTGGATCAACCTTTTCATGCGCTCAGCGGCGGTGAAAAAACAAAGGTAATGCTCGCTCAAATATTACTGCAGCAGCCCGATATTTTGCTGTTGGATGAACCGACAAATCATTTGGATCTTGCTGCAACACAATGGCTTGAAGACTATTTGCAATACTTTAAAGGTACCGTTGTTGTAATCTCGCATGACCGGATGTTTCTAAATAAAATTGTTCAGTATGTGGCAGAAATTGAAGACGGACAGATTTGGATGAGCAAGGGTAACTATGATCAGTACATTAAAAATAAAGAGGCAAAAATAGCGCAGCAGTTTGCAGCATATGAAGAACAGCAAAAAAAGATTCAGAAGATAAAAGAGGCAATTCGCCGATTACGTCAATGGGCGAATGAGGCTTCTCCTCCGAATCCTGATCTATACCGCAAAGCGAAAGTAATGGAGAAGATGCTGGCTCGAATGGAAATTGTCAAAAAGCCAAAAACCGAGCGCCAGATGAATTTACAGCTGAAGGCAGAAGACCGGACTGGAAAAGAAGTATTTATGCTGAAAAACATTTCCCACGGGTTTGAACAGGACTTTTTATTTATGGATGTTCAGTTATCGGTCCATTTTCAAGATCGGATGGCGATTGTTGGAAATAACGGAACAGGAAAATCCACGTTAATAAAAATTCTATTAGGGGAAATTGAGCCTGTTGATGGGGATGCAAAACAGGGCAGCAATTTAAAGATCGGATACCTTGCACAGCAGTTTGACCAATTTAACGGCAAACAGCGTCTTATTGATGCTTTCCGAGAGCAGGTGTCATTAACGGAATACGATGCGCGGCATATGCTCGCCAAATTTTTATTTTACGGTCATGACGTATTTAAAAAGGTGGATCAACTAAGCGGCGGGGAAAAGATGAGGCTTCGACTAGCTCAATTAATGGTTCAAAAATGCAATGTTCTCGTTTTGGATGAACCGACGAACCATCTTGATATTGAGTCAAGGGAAGCGCTTGAAGAAGCATTGGAAAACTTTGAAGGAACAATACTTGCGATTAGCCATGACCGTTATTTTCTGCAAAAACTATTTACGAGAACGGCATGGCTGGAAAATCAGCAGCTTATCGTACATGAAGGGCCATTTGAATGGGCACAGTCGAAACAAAAGGAGTTATGCAAATGAATCAAATCGAAGCATATTGGCAGCGTTTTTGTGAGTCAGAAGGTTTGCAAAATATTCGTTATAAAGAAGCATTTCAGTTTGGTGAAAAAGCGGATTGGCTTGCAGAACTTGTAGTAGATGGCGTTAAAAGAGCAACTTGCTCAAGTTTTCCGTTGTATGAACTTGAAGAAGAAAGTTTGCCGGAAGTGGGGGACTACCAGATTGTTTTAAACAGTCATGATGAACCTGTTGCGATCATCCAATCTTATTCTATTGAAATTTACCCATTCAATGAAGTACCGGTTGATTTTGCATTGGCAGAAGGAGAAGGTACTTATGAGGAGTGGAAGGAAGCACATGTCGCGTTTTTTAGCAGAGAACTTTCCAAACTTGGTCTGGAATTTACCGAAGAAATGCTGACAGTTTGTGATCGCTTTAAAAAAGTTTTTCCTAAATAAAGATTAGAAAGTTGCAATATTAATAGCTAAACTTATACAAAATGGAGGAATTTGTTTAAGCAAACCTCCATTTTTTCACTGTTTTCGTTCAATTTCAACACTTCCTGGCAACAATTGCTATCGAAAAACGTTACATAATAGTTGCATAGGTTAATGTTTTTTTGATATATTGATTCTTGTTTTTCTAAATAAAAAAGGAAAACGTCTTGAATAGAAAGAGTGATTACAAGGTGAAAAACTTAGTAAAAAATAAAAGCTTAATAAACAATTTTCTAGGGATTTTCGTTCTTGCGGTTTTAATGCTATGGGCGAAAACTTATATTACACAATTGACGCAGTTTAAGTTGGGTGTAGAGGGGCCACTTCAACAGTTTCTTTTATTAATTAACCCATTAGGTTCTGCGGTACTATTTTTAGCAGTTGCTTTTCTGTTTAAAAGAAAAAGAAGACTGACAGCATTGATCATCATTTATACATTGATGACATTTCTATTATTTGCGAATTCTGTATATTATCGTTTCTTCAGTGATTTTATTACGCTTCCAACGATTTCTCAAACACAAAATTTCGGAGATTTAGGCGGCAGTGTTTTAACATTATTAAAACCGACTGATTTATTATTTTTTGTGGATATTTTTGTACTGATATATATTCGTTTCTCAAAGAAAATTAATTTCCAATCCGGCAAAGTCGGATTCAAAATGCCTGCAGCTGTTATAGCAGCAGCAATTGTATTATCAATTGTTAACTTGCAATTAGCGGAAGCTGACCGCCCGGATTTATTGAGCCGTGGCTTTGACCGTAGTTATATCGTGAAATATTTAGGTATGTACAATTATACAATTTATGATTCTGTTAAAACGTTTGAAGCATCTTCAGAACGTGCTTCAGCAGACAGCAGTGATATTGCTGAAATTATTAACTTTACAAATTCATTTTCAGCCCAGCCAAACGAGAAGTACTTTGGTAAAGCAAAAGATATGAATGTAATTTATTTGCATCTGGAATCCATGCAGTCATTTTTAATTGATTATGAGCTTGAAGGCCAACAAGTAACACCGTATTTAAATTCGTTAGTTAAAAATGAAAACACAATGTATTTCGATAACTTTTATCATCAAACAGCGCAGGGGAAAACTTCCGATGCTGAATTCATGTTAGAGAATTCATTATTCGGATTGCCACAAGGTTCGGCCTTTATTACAAAAGGTCAGAATACATTTGAAGCTGCACCATCGATATTAAAAGACTATGGCTATACATCAGCAGTGTTCCACGGAAATAACGGTAGCTTCTGGAACCGAAATATTATTTACAACCAGTTCGGCTATGACGAATTTTTTGACGAAGGTTCGTATGATACAGCCGATTCGAAAAATATGGCGGAGTACGGCTTAATGGATAAACCTTTTTTCGAGCAGTCGGAAAGCTTGCTTGAAACATTGCCGCAGCCATTCTATACAAAATTCATTACGGTTGCCCATCACTTCCCTTACAAGATTGATCAGGATTTAGCGACGATCGGTAAGGCGACAACAGGCGATGCGAGTGTCGATAATTATTTCCAGACAGCTCGATACGCTGACGAAGCGATTGAACAGTTCTTTACGTATTTAAAAGAATCCGGGCTTTATGAAAATACAATGATTGTAATGTACGGAGACCATTACGGAATTTCCGATAACCATAATAAAGCGATGGAACAAATTATTGGTGAAGAAGTTACACCTGTTGTAAATGCAGATTTACAGCGTGTGCCGCTATTTATTCATGTACCGGGAATGGAAGGTGGCGTTAACCATACGTATGGTGGCCAAATAGACCTTCTTCCGACAGTGTTGCATTTACTTGGTGTTGAAACGAAAAACAATATCCATTTTGGGACAGACCTGCTTTCTGAAGAACATAGCGAAATCGTTCCGTTTAGAAACGGTAATTTTGTCAGCCCGACAATCTATTCGTTGGACGGCAAATACTACGATCCGAAAACAGGTGAAGAGCTCGATGAATCGAAATTGGAAACAGCAGATAAATTAAAAGCGACGGTAGAAGAAAAGCTTCACTATTCCGATAAAGTTGTAAATGGGGATTTATTGCGCTTCCATTCCAAAGACGGAAGCATAAAAGAGTAAGTAGATAGTTTAAAATTGAACATATTTTCTGAGGCATCATCTAATTTGATTAATTCAAATAGGTGATGCCTTTTTATTATGGCTTAAAAAATAATTAATAAAGATTCAGAGGAAGAAAATACTTTTCAAATTGCAGTGAAATAGTCAAGGAACTCTATCTGTTTCATAATAAATTACTATCAGGTAAGAAGTTCGATTTACATATAAAACCATGCATTCATCCTGTTAATTACCTTCTGAAGTAATGTGTTAACTTATAGTGAAAGTATAAATGAAAGCACGATTTGTTATTAAAACAATAACAATTAACGTCATAAAGGTGAATTTTACTATTTAAAAGTACTAATTTGTTGAGAATATTTTAGCAGCATTATCTATATAAATTAAGAGACAGATAATTAATTGCTTAATAGGTTGTAATCTTTTTGTATAAGCAACATATATTGTTTTTTGTGAAAGCGAAATGGTTTAGAGTTTTTAGGAGGCGATCTAAATGATTCGCCAACACCCAATTTATTAAGGGGGAATGAATGAATGAGAGAAGCCGTAATCGTTGCTGCAACACGAACACCGGTAGGCCGAAGAAATGGTGTTTTGGCAGAAGTACGGGCAGATGATTTAGCTGCAGATGTACTGGAGGATGTAGTAAAGCGAGCGGGAATTGAAAAGGCACTTGTTGAAGATGTTATTTTTGGCTGTGTCACCCAAACACTGGAGCAAGGCGGGAATATCGCACGAATTGCTGCATTGATGGCAGGCTTTCCGATTGAAGTGCCCGGTGTAACGATTGACCGGCAATGCGGCTCGAGTTTACAGGCAGTTCATTTTGCGGCGCAAGCGATTATAGCAGGTGATATGGACATTGTGATCGCGGGTGGTATTGAAAGCATGAGCCGTGTACCGATGGGATCGAATATGGAGGGCACGCGCAAAAGTGACCGTATCAAAAAATATGAGTTGATTCACCAAGGGTTATCCGCAGAGCGTATAGCTGAACAATGGGAGTTAACAGAGCAGGAAATTAATGACTATTCTGTGCTGAGCCAGCAGCGTGCCACTCAAGCAATTGAAGCAGGCTATTTTGATGATGAAATTGTAGCGATCGGTGATGTAGATACTGACGAGGGACCAAGACCGGGAACGACCGTCGAAGTTCTGCAAGGCTTAAGAAAGCTGTTTAAAGAAGACGGATTTATTTCTGCAGGAACTTCGTCACAAATGAGTGATGGTGCATCAGCAGTACTCATTATGTCGAGTGAAAAAGCGCAGGAACTTGGTGTGAAACCGATGGCGAAAATCATTGCGCGTACTGTCGTAGGTTCTGATCCGACACTTATGCTCACAGGTCCAATTGAAGCGACAAAACGTGTCCTTGAAAAGGCAAACTTAACGATTGATGATATGGATACGTACGAAGTAAATGAAGCTTTTGCACCTGTACCGATCGTTTGGGCAAAAGAGCTTGGTGCGGATCTGGAAAAATTGAATCCGGATGGTGGTGCGATTGCATTAGGTCATCCACTTGGCGCAACAGGAACAAAATTATTAACGACGATGCTTTACCGCATGGAGCGTAATAATCAGCGCTATGGCTTGCTTGCGATCTGTGAAGGGATGGGCATGGCCAATGCAACAATTATTGAGAGACTTTAAATAAAACTCTATTCATATTTTATAAAATCACGAAAAGATATGTAATCGTTTTCAATAGATAAGGTGTTAAAAATATGACGAAGAAAGAGTGAAATAAATGAATAAAACATTGGCGAAAACAAGAAAAGAGTCCCGTACGGTTTTTGATAATGATCATATTATGTTCCGGGAGTCTCTTAGAAAATTTGTAGAAAAAGAGATTGATCCTTATTTTACACAATGGGAGCATGATCGCATCGTTCCGCGTGACCTATGGACAAAATTAGGCAGTCAGGGATTTTTATGTCCAAGCGTAGAGGAAAAGTACGACGGAATGGGCTTGGACTTTATTTTTGATATTGTTTTATCTGAGGAATTGTCAAAAGTCGGTGGCGGTCTAAGTGGAATTGGACTGCATAGTAATGTCGTAACGCCGTATATCACTTCTTTTGGAACAGAAGAGCAGAAGATGAAGTATCTTCCGAAGTTTGTAAGCGGTGAATGGATTTCAGCCATTGCAATGACAGAGCCGGGTGCAGGTTCGGATTTACAGAAAATGACGACAACAGCAATTAAAGATGGCTCCGACTATATTGTGAACGGTCAAAAAACCTTCATTACGAACGGAATTCTTTCCGATGTTATCATCATCGCCTGTAAAACAGATCCTAAAGCGGTACCAGCCCATAATGGGGTAAGCTTACTAATTGTTGAAAGAGGGATGGAAGGATTCTCACGCGGCAGAAAATTAGATAAGGTTGGCATGCATAGCCAGGATACAGCAGAACTTATTTTTGAAAATGTACGAGTACCTGCAGAAAACCTTCTTGGTGAAGAAGGAAAAGGTTTCTTGTATTTAATGCAAAAGTTGCAGCAAGAACGCCTATTGACAGCAGTAGGGGCAATTACCGCTGCAAAAGATATGCTCGACTTAACGCTGCAATATGTTAAAGAGCGGGAAGCGTTTGGGAAACCAATTGGTAAATTCCAAAATACACAGTTTACTCTGGCTGAAATTGCGACACAAGTAAAAATCGGCCAAACATTTGTAGATGATTTGATCATTCGTCATTTAGAAGGACAGGATATTGTGACGGAAGTATCAATGGCAAAATGGTGGATAACGGATATGGCGCGGAAAATTTCGGTAGAATGTATGCAATTACATGGCGGATACGGCTATATGGAAGAATACAAAATAGCAAGACGGTTCCGCGATATTGCAGTTACACCAATTTTCGCCGGTTCCAACGAAATTATGAAAGTCATCATTGCCAAAAATTTAGGACTGTAATGAATCCGAAATTACTTCATCTAGTTAAAGCACATGATTCGTACTATGAATTTATGAGGTGAGATGAAATGAAAAATGCCGTAATAATAGACTCTGTACGTACAGCAGTCGGTCGCATGGGCGAAACATTAAAAGATGTGGAAGTAGATTATCTTGCGGCAAAAGTGTTGGATGAAATTACTGTCCGTACCGGTATCGACAAGAGTAAAGTCGATGAAGTCATTATTGGGCAAGCGAAGCAAAGTACAGACTCGCCGAATCTGGCCCGTTTAGCCCTTTTACGTGCAGGTTTTCCGATTGAAATTACCGGTTATACTGTTCACCGGCAGTGCGGATCGGGACTGCAGGCGATGAATAGCGGTGCTCAGCAAATCATGTGTGGACTGTCCGATATTATTATTGCGGGCGGAGCTGAAAGTATGAGCACTGCGCCATACTATTTACGAAATGTCCGATACGGTTATGGTGCAGGAAACGGTGAAATTCTCGATTCAAACACGGAAAGTCAACCCCGTGCCCAGCCGATTGAAACATATGGCGCATTAACGATGGGATTGACTGCTGAGAACTTGGCTGTAAAATACTCGATTTCCCGAAGTGAACAAGACGAGTTCGCCTTAAGAAGCCAGGAAAATGCGAAAAGAGCGATCGAGTCGGGATTGTTCACGGATCAAATTGTCCCATTTGAGGTAAAGACGAAAAAGGGAATCGTCGAATTTAAAGTAGACGAGCATCCAAGGGGAACAACATTTGAGAAATTATCACAGTTAAAACCTGTTTTTAAAGAAAATGGCACAGTAACTGCCGGAAATACTAGTGGTCGTAATGATGGGGCGGGTGTAATCTTGCTGATGTCGGAAGAAGCGGCTGCACAGTATGATAAAAAGCCTAAAGCAAAAATCATTGCGCAGGCTGTAGCAGGGGTTTCGCCTGATATTATGGGAATTGGCCCTGCGCCGGCAACTAGAAAAGCATTGAAAATGGCGAATTTAACACTCGATCAGATCGGGTTAATTGAATTAAATGAAGCCTTTGCAGCCCAATCTTTAGCCGTCATTAAAGAACTTGGCATGGACATAGACCGAGTCAATGTAAATGGTGGCGCAATCGCCCTAGGTCATCCAATTGGAGGCACAGGCGGTGTATTAATGACAAAGCTGCTTCATGAAATGGAAAGGCGCGGAGAAAAATACGGTTTAGTTACATTCTGTATCGGCGGCGGACTTGGTATTACAACAATTGTTGAAAATATGCAGTTGTAAATATGTACTGGAGCTGATCAAATGAACAATACCGATTGGAAATACCACTATACAAAAAAATGTACCACTGCTGAAAAAGCAATCCAGCTTCTTGAATCCTCTCAAACAATATTTTTGGCACCGATGTGTAATGAACCTCAAGTACTTGTAGAAGAATTAATTCGTCAAAAGGCACGGTTACAAGAGATTTTATTATATACCATCGTTTTAGGTAGTCCGTGTAAATATGCGGATATATCATGTCAACCACACTTTACAATCCGAACATTTTTAAATTCATCCTTATTGAAAAAAGCATACAAAAATAACCATTGTGATTACGTTCCTTTGAATTTCTCGGACATCCCTAGGTGGATCAAAGAAGAGAAAATCGATGTTGTACTTATACAGGTTTCAAAGCCAAATGCAGATGGTTTTTGCAATCTCGGTCTTTCGGTAGATGTTGTACAGACATTGATTAAGGAAGCGACGGTTGTGATCGCGGAAGTAAACAGCAATCTTCCTTACACATCCGGTGAAACACTGGTTCATGTATCCCAGATTGACCGTTTTGTTTCATCCGACAGACCGTTACTTACAATTCCAAACAGTCAACCTGCCAAAGAAGACATTACTATCGGCAATTACGTAGCAACGCTGATTCCTGATTATGCGACGATACAAGTAGGGGTCGGCAAACTCGCAGGCAGTATTGTCCGATCGCTTCGGTCAAAAGTGGGCTTAGGTGTGCATTCGGGTTCAATTTCTGATGACATTATGCAGCTCATCAATCTGGGAGTCATTACGAACGAACGAAAAGAAATCAATCGTCATAAAACCGTATGTACAACACTTACCGGAACAAACGAGTTATATGAGTTCTGTCATCACAATAAAAGTGTTGAACTGTATCCGGTCAGCTACACACATAATGCGGCAGTTATAGCGAAAATAAGCCACTTCTATTCAATTAACTCGGCGTTGGAAGTAAGTCTGTCCGGGCAAATCAATGCCGAGCAAGTTGAGGATTCCTATGTTGTTGCGGGAGTTGGTGGTCAGATGGATTTCATTCATGGATCAAAACTTTCTCCTGGTGGAAGAGCAATTATTGCCCTTCCTTCTACGGCAAAAAATGGAACGGAATCCCGGATTAAGGTTCATACAAAATACGTGACGTCGCTGAAGTCTGAAGTCGACTTCGTTGTCACAGAGTATGGTATTGCAAAACTGTTTGGAAAATCTTTAAGCGAACGGGCAGAAAGCTTGATTGCCATTGCGCATCCGAAGTTCCGGGCTGCTCTAACTGAACAATACAAACAATTAGTATAAATAGAAAATTAGCCAAATAAGAAAGGGTGTTAACTATGACGAATTTAAAAGATAAAGTTGCAATCGTTACAGGTTCCGGCCGAGGCATTGGACGAGATATTGCGTTACTTTTAGCAAAAGAAGGAGCAAAAGTAGTTGTCAATGATTTAGGCGGAGGATCTGACGGGCAAGGGAATGATACAAAAATTGCAGATGAGGTAGTGCGGGAAATACAGGAACTTGGCGGAGAAGCTGTAGCCAACTATGATTCCGTTGCCGACTATGAATCTGCTTCCAATATTATAGATACAGCACTTTCAAGTTTCGGGCGCTTGGATATTGTCGTAAATAATGCAGGTATTTTACGGGACCGCATGTTATTTAAAATGAGCGAGGAAGAATGGGATGCGGTTATTGCGGTTCATTTAAAGGGTTCATTCAATATGACGCGAGCAGCATCAACGATTTTTAAGGAGCAAAAAAGTGGGCGCTTTATTCATTTCACTTCCACTTCAGGGTTAATCGGTAATGTTGGGCAGGCTAATTATTCAGCTGCCAAATTAGGAATTGTAGGGTTAAGTAAAAGTACGGCGTTGGATATGGCACGGTATAATGTCACATCGAATGCGATTGCCCCGTTTGCTTGGAGTCGATTAATCGGGACAATCCCTGCAGAAACAGAGGATGAAAAAGAGCGCGTGGACAGACTGAAACAGCTTTCACCAGCACATATTGCGCCATTAGTTGCCTTTTTGGCATCGGATGAAGCTGCCGATATTTCCGGTCAAATATTTGGTGTGCGAGGAAAGGAAATTATGGTGTTTTCTCAGCCGCGCCCGATTCGTTCTGTCTTCAATGCGAAAGGCTGGTCTGTTGACAGCTTAAGTGCAATTAAAGGGTCGCTACAATCAAGTTTTACACCGCTTGAAGGTAGTGCACAAGTCTTCCCATATGCTCCGTTAGTGTAATTGTTTGGACTGCTAAATGGAAGGGAGAGAAAAAATGGACTTTCAGCTGCCACCCGATTTAATAGATATGAAAAAATCGATTCGGGATTTTATAGACAATGTAGTGGACCCACTTGCAGACCAGATTGACCGTGAAGACCGTATACCAGACCATATTATGAGAATGTCAAAAGAAATGGGCTTATTCGGTCTAAGCATCCCTGCAGAATATGGCGGTATAGGCATTGATATGGTCGGGAAATGTAGTCTCTTTGAAGAAATCGGCCGTACATCGAACGGATATATGACGGTAATTGGTGCTCACACAGGAATCGGGTCTGTCGGAATTGTGGAATTGGGGACGGAAGATCAGAAGCGAAAATATTTACCGCGCATGGCTTCCGGTGACATTATTGGTGCGTTTGCTTTAACCGAAACGACTGCAGGTTCCCATGCAGCGGCTTTAAAAACAACTGCCGTTCGTAAAGGGGACAAATATATTCTGAATGGCGCAAAGCAATATATTACGAATGCACCGATTGCAGGAGTTTTTACAGTGATGGCTGCAACCGATCCAACTAAAGGTGTAAAGGGGATAACCTCATTTCTCGTAGATAAAAGCGCTCCCGGTTTAATCATCGGAAAAACAGAAGAAAAAATGGGGCTTCGCGGATCCCATTCATCTGAAATCTTCTTCGAGGATTGTGAAGTTCCGGCTGAAAATGTGCTTGGTGAAGAAGGCTTAGGTTATGTCAATGCTTTAACTATTTTGGCAAATGGCCGTGCAGGACTCGCAGCGAGAAATTTAGGGTCTTCGCAAAAACTTTTTGAGCTATCCGTCAAATATGCGCATGAGCGTGAACAGTTCGGTAAACCAATTTTTGACCAGCAAATTATCCAACATTACTTGGCAGAAATGGCATTGGATATTGAAACGTTGAGAGCCTTTACGTACCGGGTAGCATGGATGGTGGACCAAGGGGTGAATGTCATGAAAGAAGCCGCGATGGCAAAGCTTTTAGGTTCGGAAATTTATAATCGCATAGCGGATAAAGCTGTTCAAATCCACGGTGGTCTTGGTTACATGAAAGATTTTCCAGTTGAAAGATATTACCGTGATGCCCGTATTACAAAAATATATGAAGGTACGTCCGAAATCCAAAAAAATATTATTGCTGCTCAAATTCATAAAGACTATTTGAAGAAAGCACCGCCGGCAACAATGAAATAATATGATTTAAATTATCTGAAAATAATGATAAATGAAGTTGGAGGAGGTGATTTTTTGAGTACTGGGCTTAAGGAAAAAGTTGGCCTGAAATTAGAATCCTACACTTTTAGAGTAGAAAAAGGAAAAATCAAAGAATTGGCACAAGCGATTGGCGATCTGAAAGAGGAGTTTTTGAGCGGAGAAGCAGTTCCACCTACATTCCCGACAGTGATCGACTTTTGGGGTGGAGGTGCCTCCTCATCCGAGTTATTGAATTTAAATATGAAAAAGGTTCTCCACGGTGAGCAGGAGTATGAATATTTCAGGGGAATTGTTCCCGATGAGGAAATTACAGTGCATGGTGTCATTGAAAAAGCTTATACAAAAGCGGCGATGAACTTCTATGTCATACGCAAGGACTACTTGGACAAACAAGGTAAAACGGTTTTAATCAGTCGATCCACGATTATCGAAAGGCATTAGGGGGGGCATTTTATGGAAGTCGGCCAGACACTGGAACCTTTACAGAAGGAAGAAATAACACATACACAGCTCATTCGATATGCGGGTGCATCCGGAGATTTCAATCCGATCCATACCGTTGTTCCTTTCGCGGAGGCAGCAGGTTTAGGCGGGGTCATTGCACATGGCATGTTGGTTATGGGATTTGTCGGCCAGGCAATTGGACAATGGTTCGAAGTGAAGAATCTGAAGAAATTCACAACGAGATTTAAAGCAATGACAAGGCCCGGAGAAAGAATAACAGTTCAAGGGCGGATTGTTGATGAAAATGATACTTGCTGGATTTGTGAGGCGGAAGCTGTCAATGAAGCTGCTGAAGTAAAGGTAAAAGCATTTTTTGAAATAAGAAAATAATTACTTTTACGGTTGTTCTAGAGAGATGGCTCGATACGTAAAATTTGTGATGTTGACTGCAATTATTACAGGAGAATCTCTTTAATACTCAAGCAGTTATAGATGAAGCTAACAAAATTTAAGGGGGAACTGGCAATGAGAGAATATGTAACGACGAAACAGGAAATCAACAAAAATTCACTACCGTATAATTTATACCAGAAAGCAAAAAAATTCGGAATCTGGAATCCGGTAGATATCGATTTTAGCCAAGATAAAGAAGACTGGAAGAAATTAAATGAAGAGCAGCAATTAGAGGTACTGACACAGTTTGCCCAATTTATTGGCGGTGAAGAGGCAGTCACACAAGATATTTTACCGATGATAATGGCAGTTTCAAAAAAGGGATGGTTTGAAGAGGAAACTTACTTAACAACATTCCTTTTTGAAGAAGCGAAGCATGCGGAGTTTTTCAGTCTGTTCCTGGAAGAAATCGGCGTAACGGAAGATTTGACACATTTACTTTCACCAGGCTACCGGAAGTTATTTGATGAAACATTGCCGGCAGTGATGGGTAAATTGATTGATGATCAATCACCGGAAGCAATGGTCGATGCTGCGGTTACTTACAACATTTTCGCGGAAGGTGTTTTGGCTGAAACCGGTTACTGGTTCTTCCATGAAGCACTTTCAAGATCAAATCTGTTCCCAGGGTTTATTTCGGGAATTCGAAATGTAAAGCGTGACGAAGGACGTCATATTGGTTTTGGTACATTCCTCATTCAGCGCCTAATCAGTGAAAATCCTGAGCTTGAGCTGTTTGAACGCGTACAACAAAGACTGCAGGAGCTGTTACCGATTGCGATGATGTTAACGGAAAGAAAAGAAGAAGTAACAAGCCTTGGTATCGAACGAGGAAAATCGATGGAATTTGCCATGAAGCAATTGCAGGCACGTCTGACAGTCCTTTCCCGAGCAAAAGGAAAGACTTTGGAAGAAATCTATAATACGGACATTGCTTTAGAAGAAGTGTAGGAAGTAATCAATCAGACGCTGTAACGAGACAGTTTGCTATTTAAAGGGGGATGAAAGATGACGACAGACGTACAAGTAAAGATCTTTCCGCAATTTATTAATGGTGAATGGACACCACCAGCTTCAGGTGAATTTTTTGATGTAATCAATCCGGCTACATCAGAAGTTGTGGCGAAAGTTTCAAAAGGGAACCAGGAAGATGTGAATAAGGCGGTTCAAAATGCGAAAGAAGTATTTGAATCGGGTGTGTGGTCAGAGAAAACGCAGGCGGAACGTGCACAGATCATGCTGCAATTTGCGGGGAAAATCAGGGAGCATGCACAGGAGATAATTTTCCTGGAGGGTATTAGTACGGGGGCGACACTTCGTAAACTGGGTGGCGCGGATATCCGACAGTTAATCCTTTCTCTTACTCAAACAGCAGATTTATCGCTGAAATATGAAGCCGTGACAGCGCTTCCTGTTAATGAGCAGCTCGGTCCGAACCGAAGCTTACTCGTTCGTGAACCACTTGGTGTAGTAGCGGCAATCACTCCATTTAATTTCCCGTTAGTTTTAGCAATGTGGAAAATCGCACCGGCAATTGCGATGGGGAACTCCATCATTATTAAGCCGGCTTCAAATACACCATTAGGTACATTGAAACTTGCACAATTAGCAGTTGAAGCAGGTATTCCACCAGGGGTCATCAATGTCATCACTGGTCCTGGAGCCGAAGTGGGGGATGCGCTTGTCACACATCCGGATGTATCGAAAGTGGCGTTTACTGGATCTACCGAAGTAGGCAGAAAAATTATGGCGCAAGCTGCAGGTACGGTAAAGAAAGTGACGCTTGAACTTGGAGGAAAAGCACCTGCAATAGTACTTCCGGATGTAGATCTTGAAGTGGCGATTCCGGGAATACTGCTCGGTGTATTTTTCCATTCAGGGCAAGTATGTGAAGCGAGTACACGCCTCATCGTCCATGAATCCATTTATGATATCGTCGTGCAACAACTAGTTGAAACAACGAAGAAAATTAAACTCGGCCAGCCGCTTGATATGACAACTGGAATGGGGCCGGTTATCTCTGAATCACAAATGAATAAAATCCTCGATTATATTCAGTCAGGCATTGATGAAGGAGCGAGACTTGTTAGTGGTGGTAAACGGGCAACAGGTCCAGGGCTGGATAATGGGTATTTCATCGAACCGACAATCTTCGCAGATGTAACAAATGATATGAAGATTGCGAGAGAAGAAATCTTTGGTCCGGTATTATGCGTGATTAAATATTCAACAGAAAAAGAAGCAATCGACATTGCAAATGATACAGAATACGGATTATCTGGCGGTGTCTGGGGTCGTGATGTGACAAAAGCAAATGAAATTGCTACGAAAATTAATGCGGGAACAGTTTGGATCAATGACTGGCATATTTTCCGTACTGATGCTCCATTCGGCGGCTATAAGCAAAGTGGTTTAGGTCGTGAACAGGGGGCTCAAGTGTTTGATGACTACACAGAGCTTAAAAATATTTGCACGTCCTTAACGACGGAAAATGCGCAGCGCCCAGCTTTAGGTTTAATCTTTTAATCGAAAAACGAATGGAGAGATACGATGAAAACGACTTCCTATTTTGAATTCACACATCGCCCTGAAATCCGAAGTGGTGCAGGTTCACATATTTTAGTGCCGGATTTAATTCAAGGTTTAGGCGGAAAGCGCCCTGTTCTTTTTTCGGATAAAGGACTAACAGATGCCGGATTAACGCAAAAAATCAAAAGTTTATTTGACATGGTACCAGGCATAAAGCTTGCTGGTGTATTTGATGATATTCAGCAAGATGCGAAATCAAGCAATATAAACAGAGGTCTGAAGTATTTTAAAGAATGCAATGGCGACTCCATTATTGCCATTGGCGGCGGGAGTGTTATTGATACAGCTAAAACGATCAAGTGGGCTCTTTACAATGGTGTTAACCAAGTTGAGTATATTTTAACCGGGAATGTTCTAGAGGTGTGGCCTGATGCAAAGCCATTCGGTATTCCGCATATTTCGATCCCTACTACAGCTGGAACGGGTTCTGAAATTTCCAGTATTTCAGTAGTGTTCAATGAAATGCTGAACTTGAAATGCAATTTAATGAATCCATATTTAAGTTCCGATATTGCTGTATTGGATCCTGATTTAACGGTCGGTTTACCGCCAAGAGTAACAGCGTTTACAGGTATGGATGCACTAACACATGCTGTAGAAGGATTTTTCTCAACAAAATCCACGAATTTCTCGGATGCATTTGCGTTGCATGCTGCAAAAATCATTGTCGAAAATTTGACTACAGTAGTACATGATGGGAAGAACGTTGCGGCACGTGCTAATATGCTACAAGCTAGCGCAATGGCTATTACAAGTTTCCAATCGGCGATGGCCAATATTCCAATTCATAACATAGCCCATACGTACGGTGCAAAATACGGCATTCCACATGGATTGGCAAATGCAGTTCTCATGCCGAGTGTTATGAAAAACATGCCGAACATGTATTTACCGAAAGTAAATGCATTTGCTTCTGCATTAGGGGTCATTCCGAATGCAGAAAATCCTCTAGAAACATTGGATGAGTGCATCAATGTAATTGTTGACTTAAGAAATGCAGTAAATCTGCCGCCAAGCTTTGACGAGTTTAATATTGATGCGGCAGATATTCCGCAACTTGTGCCTGCTGTTCAAAACGATCCTTCGTCGTTAAGTTTCCGTATACCTGATGACATCATTGTAAACGTTTCTAAAGAAGTAATCAGTTCTAAAGTAAGTATTTAACTTAAAGAAAGCGCTCTTGAGGAGAGGGGGGATCCTCCTTTCCTTTGATCGATAATTTGAAAGTAGGAGGTTACATTATGAACATTGTTGAATTGCTTACTTCAACAACTTCTCGTTTGCCAGATCAACCTGTCATCCACTTCAAAGGGGATCAACTTACTTATAAAGAATTGCAAGATAAAGTTTACAATATCGCTGCAGGATTAAAAGAACAAGGTGTCACAAAAGGTACAAATGTGGCGTTAATGATGACAAACCGCCCGGAATATATTATTACGTATTTTGCTGTTTTAGCAAATGGAGGTACAGTCGTTCCGATCAACCCTACATTTAAAGAGCAGGAAGTTACGTATATCCTGAACGACTCTGAAGTTGAATTGTTAATTATAGAAGATGCGTGTAGACAGGTTATCGAAAACGCACTGGCTCAATTTAAAACGGTTAAAGCAATTATTAATTACAGTGATACGGCTGATGAACAATTTTTATCATGGCATCAACTAGAGACATCCGCTTCTATTTCAGAAATTGTCCCCCTACATGAATCTGACGTCGCACAAATTATCTATACTTCCGGAACGACCGGAAACCCGAAAGGCGCCATGATTACACATGGAAATTTAAACTGGATGGCGATTACAGCAGCCGTCTACAATCAGTTAGTTCCGAGTGACCGTGTCCTATGTGTCTTACCATTGTTCCATGCTTATGCAAAACTTCAAGGCTTCCTTGCACCGATTGCCCACGGTTGCGCGATTTATTTGGAAGAACGGTTCCATCCGGTAGAAACATTAAAAGCGATTGCCGAACATGAAATTACAATTTTTTTAGGTGTACCGACAATGTATGCTTTCTTTGCCCAGGTTCCTCATTTAGTAGAGCAGCTGGACTTCTCAAAATTACGTACAGCCGGTTCAGGTGGGGCAAGTTTACCGGCGGAGCTATTGCATAAGACGAATGAATCGTTCGGTGTAAGTATTTCAGAAGGTTATGGCTTAACGGAAAGTACGGTCATGCTGTTGACAACACACCGTAGCTTACCGAAAAAAGTCAATTCAGTCGGGATGCCATTACCGGGAATCGATTTGAGACTGGTAGATCCTGAAGGCAATGAAGTAGCCAATCATGAAGTAGGCGAAATCTTATTTAGAGGGCCGAATATGATGAAGGGGTACTACAAGAAGCCGGACGAGACCGCAAATACGATTAGGGACGGCTGGTTGTATACAGGTGACATGGCCTATCGCGATGAAGAAGGCTATCACTTTATCGTTGACCGTAAAAAAGACATTATTATTCGCGGCGGGTTTAATATTTACCCTCGTGAAATAGAGGAAATGCTGTATCAGCATCCGGCTATCGTAGAATGCTCTGTGATCGGCAGACCGGACCCGGTTTTTGGTGAAAAGACGGTTGCGTATGTCGTATCGAAAGACACCGAACTTACAGAAGAAGATATTCGAGACTACTGCAAAGTGAAACTTGCCGAATACAAAGTACCGGATTATGTAAGTTTTATCGAAGAAATTCCGAAATCGGGAACAGGCAAGATTTTGAAGACAGCATTGAAAAACTTGGATAAGAATGCACTGCCTAAATAAGAAGCGGTCGGTTGGTCGGAGTTCTTAAACTTCAGTACATGAACTAGAACGCAGATCATGCCGTTATGGACAAGTCGCGAACTGCGAATGCCCAGAAACGGCAAATAGGTTAAAGATTGAACACGTATAAGGAGGGGTAAATAAATGAATTTTGACCAAAAGGCGATTATCGTTACGGGTGGAGGTTCAGGGTTAGGTGAAGCGACTGCACGAAAGATTGCAGCTGCTGGAGGCTATCCGATCATATTGGACTTAAATGAAGAAAAGGGTCAAGCGGTGGCTGATGAAATAAATGGCCTATTTTTTAAAACGAATGTAGTAAAGGAAGAAGACGTACAGGCAGCGATTAACGGTGCTGTAGAAAAGTACGGTTCCATCCAAGGTGTTGTAAACTGTGCCGGTCTTGGTACTTCGACACGTGTAGTAGGCAGAAAAGGTATATTTCCATTAGATGAATTTAACTTTATTATTCAAGTTAATTTAGTTGGTACATTTAATGTCATTCGTTTAGCGGCAGCTGCCATGATGACAAATGAACCAAATGAACACGGGGAACGCGGGGTTATTGTGAATACAGCTTCTGTAGCGGCATTCGATGGGCAAATCGGCCAGGCTGCCTATTCTGCATCTAAAAGTGGAATTGTAGGAATGACATTGCCCATCGCAAGGGACCTGGCAAGCTATGGCATCCGAGTTATGACGATTGCACCGGGAATATTCGATACACCTTTAATGAACAGTGCACCTCAAGCACTTAAGGAAGCGTTAGGAAAACAAATCCCATTCCCTTCCCGTTTAGGTGAAGCAGATGAATATGCACATTTAGTAAAGGCGATTTTTGAAAATCCAATGTTAAACGGTGAGACAATTCGACTTGATGGTGCGATTCGCATGGCCCCAAGATAAGGAGGAAAACGGATGAACCTTGAAACAATGACGATAGAGAAGTTGGATTACGGTGTACACGTCGTAACAATTAATAATCCGCCAGCCAATACATTAAATGCGGGAATTCAACAGGACTTATTGCAGCTGATTGAAGAAGTCGAGAAAAATCCGGCAATCCGGGCCATTGTGTTTAAATCTGCCAACCCGAAAATCTTTATTGCAGGTGCAGACCTGGGGGCAATGGGCAGCTCTGATGAAAACGTGGATTTTGCCGAAAGCTCAAAACATGTACAAGAGATTTTCAATCGACTGGAAGCATTAAGGGTACCAACAATTGCCGCAATTAATGGCCATGCATTAGGCGGTGGATGTGAATTCGTACTTGCATGCGATTTCCGTATTATGGGTGCCGGCACAATTGGGTTAACGGAAGCATCATTGGGCTTATTGCCAGGTGCTGGCGGTACACAGCGTATGACAAGGTTGGTGGGCGGAGCAAAAGCACGTGAATTAATGTATTTAAGCAAACGTTTAAAAGCTGACGAAGCTGCAGCAATCGGCTTAATTACAGAAGCGGTAGCTCCGGAAGAGTTGGAAGAAAACGCAATCGCATTCGCAAATAAGCTTGCTCAAAGTGCGGTAGGAGCGATCGGGCTCATTAAAGAGAGTATTTTGGCTGCAGAAGAATTGCCGTTGGAACAAGGTTTATTAGTTGAACGGGAAGCTTTTGCGAAAACATTTACTACAGGGGAAGTAAATGAAGGCATCCGTGCGTTCTTTGAGAAACGCCCTCCGAATTTTTTAAAAACAGTTACAAATCAATAAATAGGACAATTGGGGGCCGTGTTGAAAGTTCAGCTTTCAGTACGGCCTTAATTTATTATGGAAGGATGAAGAATTAATGCTGTTAAAAGGATTAAAAGTATTGGATTTCTCCACATTATTGCCAGGTCCGTTTGCGACGATGATGCTGGCGGATCTTGGAGCGGAAGTGATACATGTCACAAAACCGGTAGAAGAGGGCAAGCAATGGGGACCGGACGAGTATTTGCAGCGCTCTAAAAAATCGCTGGCGGTCGATTTAAAATCTCCGGAAGTTATCGCATCTCTGAAGGAGCTTTTAAGGGAACAGGAATTCGATATTGTTGTTGAACAGTTCCGCCCTGGCGTGATGGCGCGTCTTGGTCTCGATTATGAAACATTGAGAGCGATCAATCCTGGCTTAATATACTGTTCTATTACAGGCTACGGTCAAACAGGGCAGTACCGTGAACGCGGCGGGCATGATATTAACTATGTAGCCTTATCGGGGTTGCAAGGATATTCAGGTACAAAAGAAAATGGCCCGGCAAATATAGGCTTTCAGGTGGCTGATTTGGCGGGGGGATCAATGCATGCGGTAATCGGTATTTTATCGGCTGTCATTTATCGTGGAAAAACAGGACTGGGGCAGCATCTGGATATTAGTATGACGGATTGTGCTTTAACGTTAAACGCCTTATTTGCCCATGACTATTTAGCAGAAGGAAAACCGCTTGCGCGTGAAGAACTGATCTTAAACGGTGGATCATTATATGGTTATTATGAGACGTTGGATGGTCGGTACCTTTCTATCGGCAGTCTAGAACCGAAATTCAGGCAGCAGTTATGTCAGGCAATCGAATCCCCGGAATTACTCCGATTAGCAATGAGTAATAAACCAGATGATATTGCCACGCTGAAAGAACAGCTGCAAAGTACTTTTATGCAAAAGACATTGGAAGAATGGCAATCTATTTTCTCCGAAGTAGATGCTTGTGTGGAGCCGGTATTGACCTTTGAAGAAACAGTTGCCCATCCACTTTTCAAGGAACGGGAAATGTTTGTGGAAGTAGCAAAGCCGGATGGAACGACACAAAACCAGATCGCATGTCCGATTAAATCCAATCTTTTCAAGGCATCTTATGGGGAAATCGGGGTAAAAGCAGGAACACATAATGACGAAATTTTTGGGAGCCTATTAAAGAAGTCATAAGGAATGGAGTAGGTATAAATAGGTATCCTGAACTTCCTGTAAGCAGGGAAATAAATATAAAAATGTAAATAAAATTATGTTTTATTACGTTCATATTAAAAAAACTTAACATTTGTAAGAGTAATTACTGTCTTTTTATTGAAAAATATTTTAAGATATAAACGAATTACAAGATTGTTGAGCAGGTGAACTATGAAAAACTTAAAACTTAGTGTTTTCCTTCTATCCGTTCCACTTTTACTGGCAGGCTGTGAAAGTGTTGAAAACAAAGAAGGCTTCTTCTATTCAACATTTGTACGTCCGATGGATTGGACGTTAAACACATTTGGTGAATTATTTAACGGCAGCTATGGTTTGGCTATTATTGCTATTATTTTAATTATTCGTCTCGTACTAATGCCGTTTATGCTTAAAACTTACCGCAGTCAAGCTACAATGAAAGTGAAAATGGATTTTGTCCGTCCACAAATGGAGGATATCCAGAAACGTTTAAAAGCAGCAAAAACTCCGGAAGAAAGAACGGCGGTTCAGCAGGAAATGATGTCGCTCTACAAAGAACATAATATTAATCCGTTAAATATGGGCTGCCTGCCAGCGCTTATACAAATGCCGATTATTATGGGCTTATACTATGCGATTTTATATTCGACTGAAATTAAAACACATTCATTCCTATGGTTTGATCTTGGCTCTACAGATATTTGGATGACTGCAATCGCAGGTATCGTTTATTTTGTACAAGCGAAAGTATCGCTTCAAACCGTACCGGATGCTCAGAAGAACCAAATGAAACTGATGATTTATGTATCACCAATTATGATTGTCATTATTTCATTGTCTTCGATGGCTGCACTCCCACTGTACTGGGCAGTCGGAGGGTTATTCTTAATTGTCCAAACCTTTATTGGACGCAAATTTTTTTCAAACATCCCTGAAACTAAGGGAAATGAATAGATGTAACTTATGCCTCTGCTAAAGGCTTACTGAACTAAAACTACTGAGACGATGATTTCAGTAGTTTTTTTGTTTTCCGCTCATGGTAAATGTTGAATTTTCTAGGCGAAACAGGTCCATATGTACACAGCGGGAAAACCGTCTACAGCTATGTTTTGCAGTGGCAACCGTATTAAAGGATGGATATAAGTTACTTGGAATCCAACACCGGAAAGTATGTAATTAGATAAAGGCTAGTTGGAGACCATTATTCAAAACAAAAGGATTCGTAAAGGAAGTCCTTTTGTTTATTTATGGTCGATGCAAATTCAATAATTTTAACTAAAAACTTTACATTCTTTTAGAAGTTTACCTTCACTGATCCATAATTCAACCATGTGATTAAAGAAATCTGGCATTGCTAAAGAAACACCATGTCCGACTTCAGGTAAAATAACACCAATACAATTTGAATTGGCTTTTACAATATCTTTTGCAGATTTTTTCATAATAGCTTTTTCCTTTTCACCTACTGTAACTAATATTTTTGCGGATGCCTTTCTAAAGTCTTCAGGTATTGTAAAGGACATGTTTTCTTCAAGTACTCTAGCAAGGGTGTCTAACTTTATTTGACAACTTTCTTCATAATATTTCTCGAAATTGTCATTACTTATATACATGGACTTTGCTTGAAGTTTAGAAAACGATTTCTTTTTTATTAATGGAAAAGTTAATCTAAGAGCAGGTTTTATTAATTTTTTAATATGAGAAAGGGGTCTGACAGCAGCACTATTTATAATTGCAACATCAACTAATTCTGGGTTTGAGCTTAATAATTGGATAATTACTTGTGCACCTAAAGAAAAACCTATTAGAATTACTTTCTTACCATCGGCTTTTGCTTCAATTAATTTAATTACCTCTTCTGCGCTTCTTTTTATAGAAAAGTGAATTTCATTATTGTTTAACCCATGTTCGGGCATGTTTGGAACTATGCAATGATAATGAGTAAAATATTGAATTTGTCTACCCCACATCCAATTGCTTACTCCGCCGCCGTGTAAAAAAATTATGAGAGAAGCACTTTTATTACCGTATTCTTGATAATGTAATGACAATTAGTTCAACCCTTTTCTATATAACAATTTATTTCTTACTATTTAATAATTCTTCCAATGTATTATAAAAACCTTCCCATTAGTGTTTTTCAAAGTGATTTATCAATATTACTAAAGAAAAATAGTTAAATATTAAATCGCCATTGTATCCACTCATTAACTATGCGAAAATTTATTAGAATATTGGAAAAATAAGGAGTGGGATTATGTGGGAACAGCAGCTAATTGAAACAACGCGAGGAGTTTTCGAAGTTTTTACAAAAGGCGAGGGGAAACCGCTCTGTGTGACGCATTTATACAGTGAATTTAACGAAAATGGTAATCGGTTTGCGGAAATGTTTACCCCGTATTATAAAGTGCATTTAGTGAATTTGCGTGGCTGTGGAAAATCAACGGATGATGTGTCTGTCTTTAATTATGGTATGCAGGATAGCGTAGAAGATCTGGAGGCTATCCGCGCAGCATCAGGTTATGACGCATGGGGCTTTGCGGGGCATTCAACAGGAGGGATGCTGGCATTAGATTATGCTATTTTGCATCCGAAAAGTGTGGAATTTATCGTCGCTGGCGGTCTTTGTGCTTCTGCGGAATATATGCATCATCCTGCGAGCATTTACTGCAAGGAAAATCCGAACAACAAAAGAATACTTGAAATTTTAACAATGCTGGGTGATCCAACATCAACAATCGAGCAAAGAAGAGCTGGCTCTAAAGAATGGGCGCTTATGTCGTTATATAAAGAACAGAGCTATGAAAATATGATAAGCCGTCCGAACAGCGGGAAAACCGTTTCGAAAAGACTGGATTATTTTTCGTATAAAGAGCTGCCAGAATTCGATTTGCGACCGGAATTACCAACAGTGAAAACAAAAGCTTATATTTATGGCGGGTTATATGATGCGCAATGTCCATATGAATTTGCAGTGGAAGCAGCGGATTTATTGGCGAATGCGACATTGACGACCTTTGCAGAAAGCAACCACAATCCGTTTATTGAGGAAGAAGAAAGGTTCTCGGAATTTGTGCGGAATCTATCTCAGGTTCATTCCCTGCGATAAATAGCGGGAATATTCGTTCAAATACAGTGAAAAGGGAGAATCATATGGAAGAAATAATATTAGAAAATGACATCATCAAGTTAAGACCAGTCCAATTAAGTGATATCGAAGCGATCACAAATGCCGCGAATGATGAGCGGATTTGGGAGCATATGTCGGTAACATTGCTTTCAAAAGAAGGGGTACAAAACTATATTGAAAATGCGATTAAAGAGCGGGAAAAAGGGATTTCGTATATGTTTGCGATCATCGATAAAAAAACAGACGAAATTGTAGGCTGTACATCTTTTCTTGATATTTCATTTCCCCATAAACGGCTGGAAATAGGGGCTACTTGGTATAATACGAGTGTTTGGCGTTCTGCGATTAATACAAATTGCAAGTTTCTATTGTTTCAATATTGTTTTGAAGTCCTTAAATTAAATCGTATTCAAATAAAAACAGGGCACGAAAACTACCGTTCACAGAAAGCCATCGAACGCATTGGCGCAGTGAAAGAAGGCGTTTTGCGCAATCATATGATTCGAAAAGAAGGAAGCATTCGTCATACCGTTATGTATAGTGTCATTTTGGAAGATTGGGAAAAACTTAAAGATATGTTCATCGATCGCTTATTAAAATATTGAAAATTTGCAGGACCATCAATAGTATTGATAATAATTTATAATAAAATCACATTTTTTCAAGCCATTTAACACGAATTGTGTGGAATAAACGAACATTATCGTGTCATATCCCATATTTTCATATACAATGAGAGAAGTTAATCTTTAATGGGGAATTCTTATCCTGTTAAATTTAGATAGATTCGGTGTAGGTGAAAAATTTGGAACGAACGAAAACATATATAAGTATAGATATAGAAGCCGCTCTTATACGCGGTAAACAGTATATTATTGAGATTGGTGCTGTTAAGTGGTTACCGGATGGTACGACAGAAACGTTTACACAGCTAATTCAGCCATATAAATTCAAAAAACTGAATGCGCATATTCAAAAGTTAACAGGTATCACTACAGAACAGCTAGTTGATGCCCCTTCTTTTAAAGAAGCTTTTAATAAGTTTAAACGCTGGTGCAAGCAGGATTATGTATTTTTGACATTTGGCGAATTTGATCGGAAAGTGCTTGAAGAAGAGCTGTCGCGCAATTACTTAAAAAATGATTGCTTATATCCAATGATCGATTTTCAGCAAAAATATATGATTGCCAATGGTTTAAAAGAGCAGCCTTCATTAGGAGGATTAATGGCACAGCTTGGTTTGGAAAACGAAACACAGCACCGTGCTTTAGCCGATGCGGCAAGTCTGCTCTCAATCTTTGTTAAAGTTGATGGAGATCAGCTAATTGAACAGCAGCAAACAAATGATTTTATTTTATTGCTGACAAATTTTAGAATGCTGGAAACGACATACGAACTAGTCATTTCTGCGACAAATTGCAAAGTCGAGGGTGATTGCATAACGGTTGAATCAATGAAAACTTTCCGTGATGAGCTTCCATTTACTGTTCAAATGATTGAACGTCAAGGGGAAGACGGGGAAACAACGATAATGGAAAAGATTTCGATTAAACCGAATGCGCAGGCAAAACAGTTCTTGCAGCAAATTTCCGAGAATATGAACGGGAAAATCTTAATTTCACGAACGGCATTACGTTCAATGTCAAAAATATTGAAATTACATCAAGTAACTTTACCAAAAACAGAAGTAATGACATTAGTAAATTTATTGAAAAAAGAAGAGATTATTGCAAGATTTAATTTGGATGATGAACCAACCAATACATATGAGGCAAGGGTTCTGCATTTGCTTAATAAGTATGAGCATATGTTTGTTGCTGAGTTTTATAAACGGGCATTAATCGAGAAAAATATAATACAAGTATAATAAATTCTCCGTTTTTAGGAGAATTTTTTCTTTAATGCCGACTCCTATTACGTTATGATAGGGGGGTACGAATCACTCGTGGGATAATAAAGGAGATTAATTTATGTCAGCATGGATCGGAATTGATACAGGGGGTACGTTAACGAAGCTTGCCTATTTAGATGAACGTCAGGAGCTTAAATTAACGGTCTTTCCATCTAACGAAATGCATTTAGTAAAAGAATGGTTGGAAAATCATCCTCAAGTGGAAGAAATCGGCTTAACTGGAGGACGCACAGAGCAATTGCTGGACGTTTTAAAGACGATGAAGTCGATTGAATATATTGTAGAATTTGAAGCAACTTTAAAAGGTGTGCGCTATTTGCTGGAGAAAGAAGGCCACACAATAGATCAAAGTATCATTACAAATATCGGTACGGGTACATCGATTCATTATATGGATGGCAATACTCATGCCAGAGTTGGCGGTACTGGAGTAGGCGGTGGTACCCTGATTGGACTATCAACGATTATGACCGGAATTTCAGATTTTGATGAGATAAAAGCAAACGCTTTCAAAGGAAAGCGGGAAGGCATAGATTTACTCGTAAAAGATATCTATCAAGGAATGGATACACCGATTGACGGGAATTTAACAGCCAGTAATTTCGGAAAGGTCGGGATTACCGATCAACGTGAATTTGAACAAAATAATGTACTGGCAACAACACAGGGTCTCATCGGTGAAGTGATTTCCACGTTAAGTATTCAGCTTGCCGTACAGCATGAGACAGAGCATATCGTATATATAGGATCAACGCTGATCGACAATGAACAGCTTGTAAAGGTAATTGAACATTATACTATATTAAAAAAACATAAACCTATTTTCTTAGAGGATTGCGGATTTTCCGGTGCAATTGGTGCATTGTTGAATATTCGTGAGCACAGCAGAAAATAAAGGACAGCATTTAGGCTAGCAACATAGTTTAAATGCTTCTTTTTTGCCATTTTTATCTCAATTACTTTACTTAGGTTTTTAGGAAGCGTAGAATGGGAAAGTAAATTATTTAGTTAGGTAAATAAGGAGTGATTGCGATGAATCCGTTATTTCATATATTTTTTCAGCAAAATCGTTATTTAGTAAATCAGTTAAATGATGTTTTAAAACAGCATGGACTATTCAGCTCACAATGGACGGTTCTTTTTTTATTGCATCAAAACGGACCAATGACACTCACAGCTATATGGAAATACCTTGATGTAGAAGCGCCAACTGTTACGCGAACAGTCACTCGTCTGGAGACGCTTGGATGGGTGGAGAGAGTTCACGGAGCGGATAAACGTGAAAAAATGATTGATTTAACGACCAAAGCAATTGAACAATTTCCTCAAATAGAAGCATCCGTCGTTTCGTTCGAGAAAAAAATGACTGATAATCTGTCTGAGGAAGAACAGGTGCTCCTAATTCACTTACTAAAAAAGATGGAAGGTTAGAATAAATGGAGCTTCAAGAACAAACAAATAAAATTTTCACGAAACGATTTATTAGTCTATTCTTTACAAATATGTCCATATTCCTTGTGTTTTACGGATTAATCACAACATTGCCATTATATGCTATCGGCGAGTTAGGGAAATCGGATGACGATTCCGGACTCCTTGTCACGGTATTTTTAATTTCAGCGATTATCGTTCGTCCATTCAGCGGAAAACTGCTAGATCTCTTTGGCAAGAAGCGATTGTTGATTTTAAGTCTTGTACTTTACTTTGCATGCACAGTGTTGTACTTATTTTTTAAACCTTTTCTGCTTTTGCTTGCACTTCGTTTTTTCCAAGGGATATGGTTTAGTATTGCAACGACTGCATCGGGCTCTTTAGCAGCCGATATTATTCCGAAAAGACGTAAAGGAGCAGGATTGGGCTATTTTGCAATGTCTACGAACTTAGCTGTCGTATTCGGTCCTTTTATTGGGTTGCTCATTATTCAATATTCAGGATTTGATATGCTATTTATCGTATTATCTGTATTGGTGGCAATTGGTGGTTTACTGGCATTGACTATTCAAACAAAGGACTTGCCAAAACCAGTAGTAACAGACCGCAGCTTTAAATTTTCATTTAATGATTTATTTGAACGAAGTGCCTTGCCACTTGCCGCGTTAGCTAGCTTGATCGCGTTTTCTTATGCGAGTGTTCTGTCGTTTCTATCTCTGTATGCCGAGCAGAAAGACTTGCTGAGTGTTGCAAGTTATTTCTTTGCGGTATTTGCAGTTGCAATGATTTCGGTTCGTCCGTTTACAGGAAGAATCTATGATACAATAGGCGCAAAATTTGTTATTATTCCGTCCTTCTTTATTTTTGCATTAGGGCTGATTATTCTAGGGAATGCAGATCAGGAAATACCGTTCTTATTATCGGCGATCTTTATCGGTGCAGGGTACGGTACGTTAACAACAAGTTTCCAGTCACTCTGTATCCAGTCAACATCGATCCAGCGCAGCGGCTATGCAACGGCCACTTATTTTACGCTGTTTGACATAGGGATTGCTATCGGGTCATATTTATTGGGGATGGTAGCAGTGAAACTTGGCTATGAATTTGTATATTACATTGCGGCATTCATCATCATTGTCGTATTTGCGCTTTATATGCTGGTACTTAATCGTCAAAAACACAAAATTGAACAATAATAAAAACGATTCATCGTTCCATTAGTGGGATAGATGGATCGTTTTTTGCCACAATTAGTTTTAGAAGTTTTCGGTTTAAAATATGGATCGAATAGCGAATGTAGAAGGTAAATTATATTACGTTCTTTCCAGTGGTACACGTATCTAATTATTTTTTAAAATCGCTTCACGTGCAAGAACGTCCGCTGCTTTGTTTTCTTTATCGGGAATCCACTTTATGAAAAATAGGTCAAATTGTTCGATTAAAGCGAGTGCCTGCTCTAAATAAGGTTTGAATTCCTCGTTTTTCACATATGCTTTGTCGATTGAGCTTACGACTATTTTTGAATCCGAGCGCATTGAAACAAACGATGAACCGATTTTCAATGCTTCTTCCAAACCACGTAAAAGCGCAGTAAATTCGGCTTGATGATTATTTGTGATGCCGATTGGTTCACTGATTTTTACTTGCTGACCTTCACCTTTTATAAAGATCCCAATTCCGCTTGGACCGGGATTGCCGGCACTGGCGCCATCTATATAGACTTCTAACATAATTTCGCTCCTTTTATGTTCTGTTCGTTTAAGTATAACAAATACATGTAAGTTGGAGAAAATAAAAAAATAGCGTACAATAGTAAAACAAATTATCGGGAGGTACATGACTTGAATAAAGTAGATGTTATGAAAGATATTGATGAATTAATGGATATGTACTGCGCTGATTGTCTAGTCATTCAGGACCTTCGCAAAGAACGCGGTAAACATGGTGCACACCGTTTCTGCATTGAATCTTGTACGGTAGGGGAACAGCTTCAGTTTCTTGGTAAAGAAATAATGAAAGTTTCCGAAAAATAATAATTTTAGAACATTGTTCTTACTATTGAATAATAATGTTTTTTTGATATAATAATTAAGTATTTCTTATTTACCTAGTATAAATCTCTGGTACAGATTTATTTTATAATAGGTAAATGACTTCAGCGGAGTGGTTACCGTTGAAAAATTTCTTTATTTTTAAATCCTTTTTATAGCTGAAAAGGGGGAGACAACTTGTAATGTGTAGCGCATAACTACTATATTACAAGTTGTTTTTTTATTGTCTTATTTAGATCAGCGCAAAATAAAAAGCTACTTTCGACGTCTCGAAAGTAGCTTTTTGCATTTATTAACTATTAACAAGTTGCTTTTCATTATAGAAAGCATTTAATTCTTGATAATATTTATTTAAAGATGATGGAGAAACACTAAAGCTTTCGCCGATTTCTTTAACAGTGAATTTTTGATCGAATAAATCATTATCCTGACCGAATCTTACAGCACCAGCTGCGATAGCGCCTGCCTTACGAGCTGTAGGCTGCTTTTCGACTAAGTAATCTTCAACGATTGCTACGAAGCTCTCGTTGGTGATTGCTTTTTCCGCCATAAATGCTTTTAACTGTTCCACGACTTCCTGCTCGAAAGGTGTAAACTCTTCCCCTTCATAGCCGTTTTCAACTAGACCTTCCCATAATAATAAATGGTTTTCTTTTGTGAATTGCTCAACAGGTAAACGGCTTGCTTTGTAAGCTTCTGTAAACTGTTCAAAAGAAATCGCATGTTCTTTATGGAAGAAGATTAGTGTAGAGACAGCTAATACGTGGTTTTCCTTGTTTGAACCATCCGGTAATAAAAAGGCGAACACACGCATTCCTAGAGGGATTGATTTGTGGCTTTCACGTTGAATATGATATGTTGTGCCAGTTAATGCAGAGATAGCTGTAAAGTAATCATCTTTCACATCATCAACAGTACCGATGAAGAAAATCGGCTGTTCCCATGATTTCAATAATTCCATCATAGATGGGCGAAGCACTTTTTTAGCTGTTTTTGCTAAAAAGTTCTGCCAAATATCAGGTCGTTGATGGAAGAAATATTCGTCCAAAGCAACGGCTTCCACTAATTCCTTGTGTAATTTCTTTTCTAATTTCGGTGCCCAATTTCGAACCAATTCCATAAATTCACGGATATCTTTTCGTTCTGGGTAATTACTATAGAAAGTTTGTAATACGTTTTCAATTTCTTCCTGGAAAACGTTTTGTGAAGTTACTTGATTTTTTCCTTCACAACATTTTTTGTATTTTTTTCCACTACCGCATAGACATGGGTCATTACGTCCAATCATTGTAACACTTCCTTTAATACAACTTTTAAATACTAATGTCGCAGTATTGCTACTAATAATAATAACGTCAGATTGTTATTATGAAAACTGATTATGTTTTTAGAACTATCAGAAAAATTGTTGCATTTTACATTATATTAAACTTTACATAAAAATAGAACAATAATAGAGTTAATTCTATCAATAATTTATAAAAAAAGAGACATGGCACGCTCGATGCGATGTCTCTTCCTATTATAACGTAGTTTCAGAGTGAGTAGGTGCTGGGATTTTTTTCATTGCTATAAATTGTTCGAGTTGAGCAACACTATTCCCGATTAAAATAAATGCGCCACCAATCACAAGTTGTGCAGTTAATCCTTCCCCTAGGAAAAGCATCGCGAATATGGCTGCAAAAATAGGTTCAAGAGAAAAGATCAGCCCTGTATGTGTAGGTGAAGTATATTGTTGTACAACAGCTTGCGCGATAAAACAAAACGCGGTACAAATAATACCTAACCCAAGTACAGCAATCCAACTAGAAGAATTGGACGGGAACATTGGAGATTCGAACATTATTGTAAATACTGCTCCAAACAATCCGGCAATACCTAATTGATATACTCCATAAGAAATGGATTCAACGTTTTTAGTAAACTTACTATTTAATATTAAATAGATTGAATAGCAAACTGCTGCGATCGCAACCAATATATCTCCAGTCTGAAACGTCATAGAGTCTTTCATTGTCAAAACGGTAATTCCGATCATTGTAGCAACAACAGCGAAGCTCACTGCTCGTGAAGGGAGCCGTTTTTCAATAAAGCTTGTCATGATCGGTACTAAAACAACTGTTAAACTAAGTATAAATCCTGCATTACCAGCTGAAGTTGTTTTTAGACCTAACAAAGATAAGGCGAAAATTGTAAACAATAAGAAGCCTTGAACCGATGCATATAAAATCGTTTTAATATTCACATGCAACATCTTCGGTAAAAAGATTAGCCCTGCAATGATAAATGCGATTAAGCATCGAAGTGCTACAACATTAAAAGCTTCTAAACTTTCCAGTCCCATGACCATAAACGTATAGGAAAGCCCCCAAAACATTGTAACAATCACCATTAAAATATTTGCTTTACCTTGTAAACTCAAAGATGTCACCACATTTCTAAAAAGTAAGTTTTAAATAATCAGTAAAAATATGTATAAGATTAATAGATTTAAAATATCGTATCATCTATAAATCCGATCTGTTATAAAACAGTATAAACAGGAAGTTGTGATTAGTAAAACGAATGTTTATAATGAATGATATGAAAAAAATTCATGTTTAAAATTGATTAGTGGAGTGAATTATCATGAGTTTAGTCAAGTACGAAATTTTAAATAAAGTGGCGGAAGTACATAGCTTTACAAAAGCGGCCTCGGTTCTAGGGCTTACACAATCAGCTGTAAGTCATGCAGTATCAAGTTTGGAAAAGGAATTTGGTTTTAATTTAATTCACCGTAACCGTACAGGAGTAACATTGACAGAAGACGGTATAAAAATGCTTTATGAAATGCGCAAAGTATTATTGGCGGAAGAACATCTGCAACAGACTGCGTCGAACATTTTAGGGGTCAGCCAAGGGACAGTGCGAATTGGGCTAATTTCGACGATTTCTACACATTGGATGCCAAACATCATTCATATTATGGATTCAGAATATCCGGGAATTCGGATTGAATTGCGTGAAGGGGATTACTACGAAATAGAACAGTGGCTATTACAAGGTGAAGTCGACTGCGGATTTTTAAACCGGACAAGCTCCAAGCAGTTCGAATTTATGCCGTTAAAACGGGATCCTTTGTTATGTATTGTGTCGTCGCATAGTCCGCTATATGATAGAGAAGAGATCGATTTATTTGAAATTGAAGAAACGCCGATTATAATGCCTTCCTATAAAGGGACGAATGATGTGATGACGACATTTGAAAAATATGGTGTATATCCGAATATACGTTTTGAACTTTATGACGAAAAGGCCATAGTATCAATGGTGGAACATAATCTAGGCATTAGCATACTGCCTGAAATGGCGATTTCAATGTTGCCGGATACTGTAAAAGCGCTGCCTCTTGTACAGGAAAGTTACCGAATCCTCGGGCTGTCGACAAAGCAGAAGCTGTCACCGGCATCGCAAAAATTTGTAGAAATATTAAAACAGTGGCTGGAAAACGAAGAACAGTAAAAGGGGAAACAACTATGCTAACAGGGAAAAAAGTTTTAATTACGAGTGGCGGGACATTTGAGAAATGGGATAATGTTCGAGGCCATACGAATTTATCAAAAGGAACGATGGGGTGTTATTTAGCAGAAGCAGCGCTTGAAAAAGGTGCGAACGTCATTTATATGCACGGCGTATTTACACAGCTGCCGGAACACCAAAACGAAATGCAACTCATTAAATTTGAAGGGATCGAGGATTTAGGCGATAAGCTGAAAACAATTCTTGAAACCGAGCAAATCGATTATGTCATTATGGCGGTGGCAGGCTCTGACTGGCTTATTGACAAAGTGTTCGATCAGCAAGGGAATGAACTGACTGAAAAAGGGAAAATGCCTTCGGATGAACCTCCGATTATCCATTTTAAAAAAGCGCCGAAAATTTTGGCCCAAATTAAAAACTGGTCGCCAGGTACGACATTAATCGGCTTTAAATTGGAAGCGACAGAAGACGAATCGTTTTTATTGGAAAGAGCTTCTGCAAGAATGGAAACTGCAAAAGCGGATTATATGGTCGCAAATAGTTCCAAATCTTTGTACGGTGCAATGGAGCCTCATTATATTATTCATAACTCCGGGAAGACCGTTAAAGTTGACGGAAAAATGGCAGCTGCAACGGAATTAATTAATGTCATCTCTTAAATAATGATTGCTCATTTTTCAAATGCCTTTATATGTTATGATTTAGAATATTTAATTTATTTAATAGTGAAAAGGGGTTGAAGCATGTACCAGTTCGATCATCTCGTCCATTTTGTCCCTTATCCAGAGCAGACATTGTTAAAACTCAAAGAAGAAGGTCTCCATGTTGTCAATGGAGGAAGTCATGAAGCGTGGGGTACATATAATACACTAAGCTATTTTGATTTGGCTTATATTGAATTAATCGGCATTGAAAATGAGGAAAAGTTTCAGGAAGCAGCCAAAAAGAAGTATTCACTACATGCGAGCTACAAAGAAAATCGCCGACGTGATGGATTGACACGTTTTGCTGTTCGTACAACGACAATCGAAGAAGACGCGAAGTTATTCGCTAAAGCCGGTTTGGAAGTAGTTGGACCGGAGCGTTATTCCCGAATACGGGAAGACGGCTCTGAAGTAAGCTGGCAACTGCTTTATATTGGTCATCCGAAATCGAAAATTGAATTTCCTTTTTTCATTCAATGGGATGAAGCGGATACACTTCGACGCAAAGAACTGACGGACCGCGGTATTATAGCGCAACATCCGTTAGGGAATTTAACGCTTCAGGCTGTCCATTTTGTTGTACCGAATTTTGATGCAGTGGAGCAAATTGCCCAACTATGTGGTGCGACAATTTTAAAAAAGGTCAATGAGGAAGAGAATGTAGAATACTCGATTATTCTGCTTGATGAAGTGAAGCTTATATTTGTCAAGCCAATCGGTGAAGGAGTCGTCTGGGATTATATGCTCGAACAAGGCTACGGCATAAAAAAGGTTGTCATATCAGGCGCGACAGAGCAAAAGTATTTTACAATTGATGGCGCACAATACGAAATTAATAAGAAATAAAAAAAGCTGTAAACGATGAAAATCTTTCGTTTACAGCTTTGTCTATTTTTTTATAACATTCGCTGCCTGTGGACCCCGGATACCATCGACTAAATCGAATTCAACCACTTGTCCTTCATCCAGTGAACGAAATCCTTCTTCTTGTATGCCAGTAAAGTGTACAAAAACATCTTCACCATCTGCAGATTCTATAAATCCATAACCTTTTTCATTATCAAACCATTTTACAGTGCCTTGGTGCATCCGCTTTCTCCTCCGATACTGTCAAAATCAATTGATGAAACATAAAGATTCCAGAATATTACGAATAAACTATATCCTATAAAGATAAGAACTGTCAATAATTTGTCGATTTACATCGCTTTTTATATTTATTAATTCAGACAAAACAGACTATAATAAAGTGACTACATATAGAAAGCAGGGCAAAGCATGACAACAACTACGAAAAAACCATTATCAGATATTGAAATAGCCAACAAAGCGACAATGAAGCCAATTTTGGAAATTGCTGAAGATGCACAAATTCCATTAGATGCGGTTGAACAATATGGTCGCTTTAAAGCAAAAATTGATACAAGTAAAATTAGTGGTGAAGCAACGGCAAACGTGGTGCTTGTAACAGCGATTAGCCCTACACCAGCAGGAGAAGGAAAATCAACGGTAACTATCGGTTTGGCGGATGCATTGCACCAATTGGATAAGCGAGTAATGGTCGCTTTACGGGAGCCTTCATTAGGTCCGGTAATGGGTGTGAAGGGCGGCGCTACTGGCGGCGGATATGCACAAGTATTGCCGATGGAGCAAATCAATTTGCATTTCAATGGCGATTTCCATGCGATTACGACTGCAAACAATGCATTATCTGCATTGATTGATAATCATATCCAACAAGGGAATGCATTGAACATTGATCCAAGACGAATTGTCTGGAAGCGTGTACTGGACTTAAATGACCGTGCACTGCGCCATGTAACGGTCGGGTTAGGTGGTCCGATGCAAGGCGTACCTCGTGAAGACGGATTTGATATTACAGTAGCTTCTGAAATTATGGCCATTTTCTGTTTAGCAACAGGCATGAAAGATTTGAAACAGCGTTTGGCACGTATTGTAATTGGTTATACGTACGACCGGAACCCGGTAACAGTTGGTGACTTACAAGTAGAAGGAGCACTCGCCCTTATTTTAAAGGAAGCAATGAATCCAAACTTGGTTCAAACAATTGAAGGCACACCGGCCCTGATCCATGGAGGACCATTTGCCAATATTGCCCATGGATGTAATTCGATTACAGCTACGCAAACAGCACGTAAGCTTGCAGATATTGTTGTAACAGAAGCAGGATTTGGTTCCGATTTAGGGGCGGAGAAGTTTTTAAATATTAAAGCACGTGAAGCAGGATTTAAACCGAGCGCTGTTGTTATTGTTGCGACAATTCGTGCACTGAAAATGCATGGCGGTGTAGCAAAGGCTAACTTAGTGGAAGAAAATGTGGAAGCATTAAAACAAGGTATTGCCAATTTAGCACAGCATGTAGCCAATGTTCGTAACTTTGGACTGGAGCCGGTAATTGCTTTAAACCGATTTATTACGGATACTGAACAGGAACTGAAAGCTGTTTTACAATGGGCCGCAGCAAATGAAGTTCGGATTGCCCGTACGAATGTTTGGGAAGAAGGCGGTAAAGGCGGTATTGAGCTTGCCGAAAAAGTACTCGAAGTAATTGAACAGCCGAATACTTTCCACCATTTATATGATTTGCAAGAAACCGTGGAACAAAAATTAACGAAAATTGTACAACAGGTGTATGGTGGTGCAGGTGTGCAATTAACGGATGCTGCGAAAAAACAGTTAGCAGTCATCGAAAAAAATGGGTGGGACACTTTGCCGATCTGTATGGCGAAAACACAATATTCATTATCGGATCAACCAAGCTTAGTAGGCAGACCAACCGATTTCGTTGTTACAATTCGTGAAATTCTTCCAAAGTTAGGTGCGGGATTCCTTGTTTGCTTAACTGGGGATATTATGACAATGCCAGGCTTGCCAAAACAGCCGGCAGCACTGAATATGGATGTGGCTGACGACGGAAGTGCACTTGGATTATTTTAAAATGAAAATATATAGCGACCGACAAGAAATTTCTGTCTGAGGACAAAATAACGCAGGAGCGATTAGTAAAAGTAAAAAGAAACGTATTCGTTTGATTATTCATTCGAATACGTTTCTTTTATTTGCTGTGAATATTTAGTTTGAATTTACGTTCGTCCATTAAAACATGATTTGTAGAAGGTTAGTCGCAATCATAAAAGTGGCACTTAATCCGTATGCAACCGATCCAATTAAAATTGGTGAAATAACAATTAGTCCCTTACGTTGACTTTCATTCATATTTGGTGCTACAGCTTGCATCATTCTTTGCATAATTAACACTCCTTTTTCCTGTTTTATGTTTTCTTATTTCTAGTATATGTCACAAATTTGTAAAAAACAAGCATTTAGTTCACATTTTGGACAAAAATTATCTCCGCATAATGAAGGATACTTGATTTTTCGTGTAAAAGTTGCTAAGAGGGGGTTAGGGCAAGAGTGGGGAAGTCGAATCTTTTAGCAATAAACATGTCAAATAACTGAAGTCATCCCACTTCTCGTGGTAATATAATTATGTAAACTATAAAAAGAAAATGGTGAATGTAACATGTCCGAAGTAATCGTACGTTGTGAACAATTAGTAAAAGGAATTTATGAAACAATGGATGCAAGCCATGATTTTCAACATATTGAGCGTGTCTATCAAAACGCTATGACAATCCTGAAATCAGAACCTTTAGCAAGTGGAAAAATCGTGAGTTTAGCCGTGCTGCTGCATGATGTCAGTGACGAAAAATATGCTGTTGATAAACAGCAGGAGCAGCGAATCCTGGATGAACTTGATTTAACGGATGAGGAAAAACAACATATCCAAACGGTTATTGCAGAGGTTTCATTTAATGGGGGCAATGAACGGGATATTACAACAGTAGAATCAAAAATCGTTCGCGATGCAGACCGGTTGGATGCAATAGGTGCGGTTGGGATTGCGCGTACGTTCGCTTACGGTGGTGCGAAGGGACGTAAGTTATATGATGATGCTGAAGAAGTGCGCGTAAATATGACGAAAGAACAATATCGCAGTCAATCCACAGCGTCTGTTACGCACTTTTATGAGAAGCTTTTATTATTGAAGGATTTAATGGTAACTGCAAAAGGGCGCGAAATGGCTGAAGAACGTCATGCCTTTATGGTACAATTTTTAGAGCAGTTAAAAAAAGAAAGAGACGGGATTTCATGAGTCATTTAATCGTATCAAATCTAACAAAAACAGTTGGCGATAAAACGCTATTTCAAAATATTGAATTTACCATTTATGAAGGCGAAAGAGCAGGCTTAATCGGGATAAACGGGACAGGGAAATCAACTTTATTATCGATTATCGCTAAAAAACAGGATGCGGATACAGTGGAATTTGACCATCCGAATAAGTACCGCATTGCCTATTTGGAACAAGATCCGCAATTTCCACAAGATTTAACGGTTTTACAAGCGGTATTTAGTGGAGATTCACCGATCTTACAATTAAACCGTGCGTATGAAGAGGCGGTAGCAGCATTGTCTCAAAATCCGCAATCTGAAAAGCTGCAAAATGAACTGTTTCGATTACAGCAGCTAATGGACACAGAAAATGCCTGGGACGTCAATGCATTGGCAAAGCAAGCATTAACAAAGCTTGGAATCGATATGTTTGATCAAGAAGTGACGAGTCTTTCAGGTGGACAGCAAAAACGTGTTGCATTGGCAAAAGTATTAATCGAACCGGCAGACTTGTATTTACTGGACGAGCCAACGAACCATTTGGATGTTACATCGACAGAATGGCTGCAAGAAATGGTATCACGTCTAAAAGGGGCCGTTATCTTTATTACCCATGACCGTTATTTCCTGGATGAAACAGCGACACATATATATGAATTGGCAGATAAAACGTTATACCGTCATACAGGATCGTATGGTGATTTTCTTGAATCAAGAGCAATTCGTGAAGAAATGAATGCAGCATCACAGGCCAAATTACGAAATCGTTATCGCTCAGAACTAAAATGGATTCGTCGCGGGGCAAAAGCGCGAACAACAAAGCAAAAGGCACGTATTCAGCGTTTCGAAACTTTGGATGAATCTATTGATCGCTCGAATGACCAGTCGGATCTTGAATTGGGATTGGCCACAACACGTTTAGGAAAAAAAGTGTTGGAATCAGATGGAATTTCCAAAGCTTACGGAGACCGTGTCATTATTCAGGATTTCGAATTTTTACTGCAGCACGGGGACCGTATTGGCATAATCGGTGCAAATGGCTACGGAAAATCGACACTCCTTAACATGATTGCAGGTGAAATTGAACCCGATAGTGGCGAGGTAATTGTCGGAACAACAGTAAAACGTCTTCATTTCAAGCAGGCACTGCCACCAATGAATGAAAATGCGCGAATGATCGATTATATTCGTGAAGCTTCGAATGATATTACCGATTCTGACGGGGTTTGCTACTCTGCATCTCAAATGCTCGAACGTTTTCTATTCCCGCTTAATACACACGGTACACCGATCAGCAAATTATCAGGCGGGGAACGCAAAAGGCTTCACTTGCTTCGTCTATTGATGGAACAACCAAACGTTTTGCTTTTAGATGAGCCGACGAATGATTTGGATATTGAAACATTGGGTGTACTTGAAGATTTTATCGAAAACTTCCCTGGCGTTGTCATTACAATCAGTCACGATCGTTTCTTCCTTGATCGTATTGCGAAAAAGCTGTGGATTTTGGACGGAAAAGGCGGCGTATCGGAAAGCTTGGATGTCTATACCGATTATTTAGCAAAACGCGATTCTGAACTGCAGCAGGAAGCGAAAGAAATGAAGCAGGAAAAGCCAAAAATTGAAAAACAGAAATCAGATAAGAAAAAGCTATCATTTAAAGAGCAGAAAGAATGGGAAACTATTGCTGATAAAATTGCTCAAGTTGAAGAAAAAATTATGACGGCAGAAGATGAAATTTCAACAGCAGGTTCGGATTTTACAAAACTTCAGCAACTGACGTCGGATTTAGAAAAGCTGAATCAGGAATATGAACAATTAATCGAGCGATGGAGCTATTTAGACGAAATTGCAAATGGATAGGAGCATAACAATGAAAATTTTATCTATTGAACCAACACCAAGTCCAAATTCAATGAAAGTAATTATTGATCAGGATTTACCATTTGGTAAAAGTTTTAATTATACGAAAGACAACATTGGTGATGCATCGCCTGAGCTGCAAGCCATCTTTGGAGTAGAAGGTGTAAAAGGCATTTATCACGTATCGAACTTCCTGGCGATTGAACGTAACGCAAAATTTGCATGGGAAAATATTTTAGCTGATATTCGTCGCGCAATTGGCGGAGAGGCAACTGAAAGCACGGAATATGAGATGAATGACCATTATGGGGAAGTAAATGTGCATGTTCAAATGTATAAAGCAATTCCATTGCAGATCAAAGCATTCGATGGTGAAGGGGAAGTGCGAATAAGCGCAGGAGACCGTTTCACAACAGCTTTCAAACGACTGCAATTCAGTGTGACTGACGAAAACTATATTTTTGAACGAAAATGGGTCGATTTCGGTGTTCGCTACGGTGATAAAGAACAAGTTGTACAAGAAGTGCTAAAAGAGGTGGATGCACTATATCCGCAAGATCGTGTTGAAACAATTGTTCAGTCAGCAAATGAACAAGTTGTCACAGCAGCTCAAGAGCGTAAAGAAGTGACATTGGAACAATATGAGCAGGTTGAAGATTGGCAGCAACGTTTCCAGTTGTTAGATCAATTACCGGATCCGGAAGTGAAGGATATACCGTTGTTCGAAAAAGCGCTGGAAGACGAGCAAATGTCTATCCGACGTCTTGCAACCGTTTATTTAGGAATGATTGAAGACATCGCGGTTGTACCAGCTTTAACGAAGGCATTGAATGATAAAAGTGCAGCCGTTCGCCGTACAGCGGGCGACTGTATGAGTGATTTAGGCTTACCTGAGTTTGAGCCAGCGATGATCGCTGCATTAGGTGACAAAAATAAACTTGTCCGCTGGCGTGCCGCTATGTACTTGTATGAAGTAGGTACGGAGCAAGCAATTGACGCATTAAAAGCAGCGAGCGAAGATAAAGAATTCGAAGTAAAGCTGCAAGCAAAAATGGCACTTGCCCGTATTGAAGGCGGGGAAGAAGCAAAAGGTTCTGTGTGGAAACAAATGACAGAAAGCCGTAAAGCTTAAAATTAAGCTGCTAACGTAAATAATCGTTAGCAGTTTTTTTATTTTAATTAAACATTATTTTTTAATCGAATGGCATAATTTGATAAAATGGTATATATTTAGGAATATACAAAAGAAAGGTGGGTCCATAATGGAGGAGCTATTGTTGAAAAATCCTAGCTCATTAAGTGATGAGCGTAAAGAGGCACTGTTAAATTTACTTTACTCCGAACATTGTAATGACTCCATACTATTAGAAAGTGATGATTTTTATTTATTTTTTCATGATATTTGGTCACTTTTTGAAATTGGGGAAGAGTACGAAAGCGAAATTGTAGAAGAAGATATTAGGCTGAAAGAATGGCGAATTTTCATATTGGAATTTTTCTCAGCTCGAAATTTAGAAAAATTGCACTTTGAGTACTTAACGAATTCCTCTGTAAAAAAATTTTTTGTAGCACTATACATATGGAAAAAAATTAAAAAAGATTATTTTTATGATATGCGTAAAGCGTTGAAAATCGAAAAATTAAAAACTGAATATGAAAAGGATGCTGATAATCAAGATATTAAGGATATTTATCATGAAATCCATTTAAAAATACAAAGCTATTGGTATATGAATTTATTTAAATTCAATTCCATTTATGACAGGATTTTAGAAGAAGTATTAGAAGAAACGAAAGCGGTTGAATTGCTCTTCGGTGACAATATATGGGAGACAATCAGCAATGATAATTTAAGAAAATTTATGAGTTATATTGAATCAAGACACTTTTCCGAAGTTTTGTTTTGGAAATCCAAATTTCAGACAGAACAATTTTTAGAAGTTGGTCTCGATCCGAACAGTACATATGTATTTTGTGTTCAAAAAGATATATCGATGAAACGTAGCCTTACTTTACAAAATGGATTGGCATTGGCCGTTTCGGAATTTTCACAACAACATGAGCACAATTTTGTTTTTTTATCATTCATTAAAGCAATCGATCAGGAAATGATTACACATAAAGAGTCGATAGATTTTAATCATTACTTCGAGCTGGATAAATCATTTGGACTTAAAACGGAACCGATTAATTATAAAGGCGTTATCAATTATGCCTTTACGATGTTAAAGTTAGAATTATCTCATAGCAATAGCGGTAAAATCTATTTAATCTGCAATGAATTACTATTTGACGATTTTCCTAATGAAGAAGATTGGATATCAGCCGTTACGCATTACAAAAAGTTGAAAAAGATTGAAATTGTCGTAATTTATATGGGCGATAAAACGAAACTCCAGCAAATATGGTTTGCAGATAAAATACTGATACCAAAACAACTGGCTCAGTTTAAATAGAAAAAAATAAACTCTAAATAGTGTGCGGATTTAAATCGCTCCTAGTTAGAGTTTTTTTCGTTTTTATATAGTTTATTGTGAACTACTTGTTTTTAGCTTCTTCACGGTTTGTTCAGGAGCAAAAACGGTATACAAAATACTACCGAAAATCAGGGCAATTCCGAGCACTTGCAATAAACTTGGTCGGAATGATAGAAATACAGCATCCAATAATATCGCTACTACGGGATCGACAAATACGAGTACCGAAACGATGACAGTAGGAAGATCTCGAACACTGTCAAAAAATAAGTAGTAGACAAATCCTGTATGAATTAAACCTGTACCAAGTATGTAAAGCCAGTTTGAATTTGTTAAACCTTCAAATGCTGCAAAATCGCAAAACGGGAGCAACAGTATTATTCCAGCGATCGTTTGAATAAAAGTAAGAGCATACGATGACATACCGTGAATCGTTTTACTCGTAAACATTGTCAGTGCATAGCAAATGGCCGAAAGTAATGCCCAAATAAAACCAGAATTCATAAATTGTGAAACGCTTGTAAAGCTTTCAATTCCGATAATGAGGATACTACCAAAAAAGCAAATAACGGTTGCACAAATTGCGCGTATTCCCATTTTTTCTGCCAAAAATACCGAACCTAATATTAATACAAAAATCGGTGCCAAATTATAAATTGAAATGGCGATAGAAATCGACATTACTTCGAACGCTTTAAATAAAAACACCCAGTTTAAGACAAGAAATACACCGCAAATGACCGTTTTCATCACTTCGCTTTTGTTCCAAACTTCAGTTTTATGACCGCCTGTAACGAACCATAATCCGCCTAAAAAGAGTGTGGCACAAATACAACGAACAAAAACGAGCTCTACTGCAGGCAAGCCGGTTTGCGTAGTAAAGAAACCGATAGAGCCGAAAATAGCCATGGAAAGAGTAAGTTTAAGCATCGAGCGTGCATTCATATGGTGAACCTGCTTTCTATATCCCGCAATATCGGGTAGTAATTTTTCTGCCTCGAAAGCAAAGCGGCAGAGGCAAAAGGAAGATGAATACTATTCACGAATCTGACCGTTGCCATGTATATAGTATTTCGTAGATGTTAATGCTGGTAAACCCATTGGACCGCGAGCATGAAGCTTTTGAGTTGAAATACCGATTTCAGCACCATACCCGAATTCAAAGCCATCTGTAAAGCGTGTGGATGCATTATGATACACAGCTGCCGCATCAACCGAATTTAAAAAGATTTCAGCGTTTTGCAGATTGTCAGTGATAATAGCTTCCGAATGATTAGTTCCGAACTGATTAATGTGATGGACCGCTTCGAATACATCATCCACTACTTTAACACTTAGTGTCAGAGCCAAAAATTCTTCAGCATAATGCTCTTCTGTTGCCACGATTGCTTCTGGCAAGACGGTACACACATTTTCATCGCCATAGATTTTTATTTCAAGTTCATTCTGTAAGTAATGCAAAAATTCTGTACCATGATTTTTGAAAAATTCCTGATGAAGTAATAAACTCTCAGCTGCATTGCATACAGATAAACGCTGTGTTTTCGCATTTTTTACAATTGATTTTGCCATCTCTAAATTAGCGAATTCGTCCAAATAAATATGGCAATTCCCGGCACCGGTTTCGAGTACAGGAACCGTCGATTCACGCACGACTAAATCAATCAGTTTTTTTCCTCCGCGCGGAATTAGCACATCCAAGTATTCCGTCAATGTAAATAAAAATTTCGCTGTTTCACGGCTAGTATCTTCGATGAGCAATACGGAATCTTTTGGATAGTCAACAGCGTCCAATGCGCGGTGAATCGATGCAACGAGTGCAATATTTGAGTATTTTGCAGATGAGCTGCCACGTAAAAGTACCGCATTACCAGTTTTAATTGCAAGTGTTGCTGCATCAATCGTTACATTCGGGCGTGCTTCATAGATCATGCCAATTACACCTAATGGTACACGCTTTTTAGTAATTTGAAGGCCATTTTCTTTCGTAATTTGTTCGACTACTTCACCGACAGGATCCTCTAATTCAATTAGTTGCATGATTGCATCACTCATCGCTTGAATGCGGTTCTCATTCAGTAAAATGCGGTCCAGTGTCGCTTGGTCGAGTCCGTTTGTTTTTCCATCAGTAATATCTTTGTTGTTTTCCGTCAGTAATATGTCCATATCGGCAAGAAGTTGTTGTGCAATACTTCTTAATGCTTTATTTTTTTCTTCTGTAGATTTGATATTCGTCATATAGCTTGCTTTCTTTGTACGCTTGCCTTTTTCAATAACTTCATTTGTAATTGTTTTCGTCATATAATATAACCTCCCTAAATTTTGACCCATTGATTACGGTGAATAACTTCAATCGGGTAATGCATGAGTTCTGTCGTCCGTTTACCCATTGCATGCTCCAATTCAGCTGAAGAATAAAGAATTTCTCCACGACCGATACATGTATGTCGGTCAAAAACTTCTACAACATCGCCTTTTTCAAATTGTCCTTCATAGGCGTAGACACCGGCTGGCAGTAAACTTTTTCCTCCATACTGCAATGCTTGGACTGCACCCTCGTCGATAAAAATCTTTCCGGAAGATTTTGAAAGTTGGACCCACTGTTTATTTGTTGGAACATACTTTTCATTGCGTTCAAAATACGTACCGTCACCATTGTTTTCAAGGATTTCAGTCAGTTTTGTATGGCCGGAACCTGTGCCGATAAATACTTCGACACCTGTATTAATCGCATAATTGGCTGCGGCGAGCTTTGACTGCATGCCCCCGGTACCGACTTTTGAGCCTGATCCTGTAGCAAATAGAAGCATCTCTTCTGTGATTTTTTCTATTCGATCAATTCTAATTGCATCTGTGTTTGTTAATGGATTTGCCGTATAGAGCCCGTTGACATCCGTTAAAATAATTAACTGATCTGCATGAACAAGACCACTTACTAAAGCGGAAAGCATGTCATTATCACCAAAAGTCAATTCAGCAACAGATACAGTATCATTTTCATTTATAATGGGGATTATTGAACGTTCCAATAACTCTGTTAATGTTTCATAAGCATTTCTGTAACGTTGCTTATCGTTAAAATCAGAGCGAGTCAGTAAGATTTGGGCGGACGTCTCATTATATGTGGCAAATTCATCTGCATACGCTTGTATTAATATGCTTTGACCAACTGCAGCGGCCGCTTGTTTTCCTTTTAGCGTAATCGGTCGAGAAGGGTAGCCGAGCTTTCTGAAACCTGCTGCTACTGCGCCTGAAGAGACTAAAATAACTTCATGACCAGCTTGTTTCAATGTAGCAATGGCAGCAACATGGTCATGAAATTTCTCATGATCAAGCTCCCCTTTATTATTTGTTAAGGAACTGCTTCCGATTTTTATTACAACACGTTTTCTTTCCACCCAAAAATCCTCCTCAATAGAAATATTGAAATTACACCATAAACGGGTAGTAATTTATCTGCCTCGAAAGCGTCACGGCAGAGACAAGACTTCCGCCTCTATGCGGAAGGTCAACTACCCGTAAAAGCCCGATTGGTTCAACTAACACTCAGTGGGATAAAGCACCCCACTGAGTGAAGTTTCACTTTATTACATTAAAAAAGCACATTTCAATCCTATTGATTAGGACGAAATGTGCTATTTCCGTGGTACCACCTAAATTGAATGCCAATACTTGCATTCCACTTCATCTCATAACGCTGAGTCTGCGCCTATTTTTGTAGGAGCTGTTGAAGTAGGTTCGGCAGGTTTTGCTATGCCATCCTTTCAGCCTGTGGAATGTGCTCTCTTGTTTAGCCAATTGCTGCGTACTCGTCTTCAATATGCCTTTATATTTTCTAATAGCATGCATGATAGCTCATTTTTTGTCAATATCATTAAGTCTGATTTATTTGAAAACTATGCGAAAATCTTCTTTTTGGACCGATTTACCGCATAAAAGTGTGAATTTTACGACTATTTACTATTCAAATTTAATTTTTCATGATAAATCCGTACTTTGTCTCTTTTTCAGCTATTTATTAAATTTGTAGTACCTAGGAATAATCAGTTGTGCACAGCTTAAAGGATTTGTAGAAATGCAGGATGTAGAACAACTTATTTTTGAAAATGAGACATTAATAAAAAAGGTCATCTATAAACTGAAAATTTATCGAGATTTGGATGAATATATGCAAGTAGGAAGGATTGCTCTATGGCAGGCATTGCAGAAATTTGATGATACTAAAGGGGATTTTGCGATGTTTGCTTACATGACCGTAAAATATGCTATTATTCGAGCATTAACCAAAGAAAATCACGTATCAGAGCATGAACTAGCAGTGGAAGAAGATGTAATTATCGTTAATTCGCAGCAACACTTTTTGGATACAGCAAGTTTAGAATGGCCCGAATGGTTTGAGGAATTAAATAAAGAAGAGCAATTTCTGTTGATCGCCTTGTATGAAAAAGAGCTTTCGTTAAAGGAGATTGCTGACAAGTATATGCTGAGCTATGAAACAATAAAGAAAAGACATCAACGGTTATTGTCTAAGTTAAGGGGTTTGTTATTATAGATTTTTTGGGATAAAAAAAGTGGAAGCTTATGAAGTTTCCACTTTGTAATATCTTATTGGATTATATTCAAAAACTCTGTTCGCTGCTCTTCGGATTGCTGTTCGCCATTAACAAGCATTGCCCCAATACGGTAATCTTTTTGTCCTTTTTCAACAACATACTGTAAATTAACAGGCTGTACTTTGTTATCAACTTTGCATTTCCCTTTAAATTCCACAACATGCTCCATCATTTTTGTTTGGAAATACTCCCAGCTGCTTTCTTCACAATAGTTTTTGAGGGCTTCTTCTATTGTAGTATCGCTATTTTCCATGACGGGTGTAGCATGAACATATGTAATATAGTCATTATCTGTTACGGCTTTTTGTGGACCGAAAAAGTAAAAAAATACACCAATTACCCCGATTGGTATGATCCATAATATCGTCCGCTTTCTTTTCACCATTAAATAAATCCCCCTTTTTGTATCATTAGTATAACATTGGAATGTTAATATTTTCTACATTGAGATAATATTTATCTCGAAAGAGGGAGACAGTTGGTCAACAGCGCTGTTAATGGTTTCAGATGACGTTTGAACATATATTTCAAAGCAGCATATCTTCAAAGGTGTAACCTTTTTCATAACGTTGCTCCTAATCATTGTTTAGGAACCAAAGGGATTATTACGAACATTATAGAATATTAATGATTAAGTGGTTTAAAATTTCCAATGAAAGGAAGGAGAGAAATGAAAAAAACTCTTGTAATAGGAAATGTAATTATCAGTGGATTTGTTGTTTTATTGATTTCCTGGTTCTTTGCAGCAGGAGCATTAGGAGAGACGGATTCAATAACTCCCGAATTCTTTTTAATTATACCGCTATGGATTTTTAGTGTACTTATCATGTGTCATTCTGTTTCTATAAATAAACTAAAAAATTCTTCCTATTTAAAAATAATATTAAGCAATATTTTGCTTTGGTTAATGATTCCTGTAGGATTAATCGTCGCATTTTTAATGATATAAAATTTGAAAGAGGTGAGTAGCAACTGAAAACCAAATGGCAATATATAAAACATATAAACAACTGAAAGGAGTACACAAATGAAAATGAAACAAATAATTGCGATGGGCGGTGGGGGTTTTTCAATGGAACCTGATAACCCGTTATTGGATCGTTATATCTTAAATCAAGCGGATACGGCAAAACCGAAAATTTGTTTTCTTCCTACAGCTAGTGGAGATTCTGAACAATACATATCCAGGTTCTATAATTTTTTCAATCAACAAAATTGCGACCCATCACATTTATCTCTATTTAGCCCGCCAACACGGGATTTGGAAAATTTCATTTTAGAGAAAGACATTTTATATGTTGGCGGGGGAAACACGAAAAACCTTTTAGCTGTGTGGAAGGATTGGGGATTAGACATTATTTTTAGAAAAGCTTGGGAGGAAGGGGTTATTTTAGCTGGGTTAAGCGCAGGGGCAATCTGTTGGTTTGAACAGGGGGTGACAGACTCCTTTGGGGATGGACTTGAACCAATAACCTGCCTGGGATTCTTAAAGGGGAGTAACTGTCCGCATTATGATGGAGAAACGGAAAGAAGACCTGCATATCATAAACTGATTGAGTCCAAAAAAATACAATCAGGAATTGCTGTTGATGATGGGGTTGCGATCCATTATAAAGGGCATGAAATCCATAAAATTATAAGTTCCAGACCTGATGCTAAGGCCTACAGTGTGTTTTGGGAAAAGGGCATAATTGAAAGGAAACTCCCAACAGAATATTTGGGAACTTAATAGTTTAATAAAATTACGAAAAAAGTGAGTTGTTAAACATGTTTTTCATACAAATGTCCGGATTCCCGGGGACCGGCAAGTCCACGCTTTCTCGACATATTGCAAAGAGAACAGGGGCAGTCGTAATAGATCATGACATTGTAAAATCTTCATTATTATCGTCATTTGAAGAAATTTCAATAGAGAAAAAATTTGTTGGTAAAATTGCCTATAATGTTGATTGGTCATTAGTGGAATTTCATTTATCACAAGGACAAAATGTCGTTTTAGATAGTCCTTGTCTTTATCAGGAAATGGTGGATCGAGGCATAAGATTGTCAAAAAAGTATAATGTCACATACAAATACGTTGAGTGTTATCTGAATGATTTTCAAGAAATTAATAATAGATTAAAAAATCGAAATAGAATGGTTAGTCAAATTGAAGCGGCCAGCTCAGAAGAAACATTTAAATTCACTATTGAAAATAGTAAGAAACCTAATGAAGGTTCATATATTGTTGTAGATACTAATGAACCTATAGAGAGTTACATAGATCGAGTGATTGGTTTCATCAAGGAGTAAGCCATACTGAGATCTGGACTGTGGAGGTGTTGTATTGAAACTCGTTAGTTGGAAAATAGGAATACTAATATTGTTTAGTGCTACTCTTTTATCTGCCTGCATACAAAAAGATTATGTGTTTTTTGGTGAAAGTGAAAATTGGAGAGTTCAATATGCAGTGACAGATGATAATGGCTGCAATTCTACTAAAGGCTATATAAAATACCTAGGTAATGATCCGATGCCAGAGCAATTGGAGTTTAGTGTTGACAATAAAGAAGGGGCCTCCATCTCTTTAGATGAAAATGGAATGTTTTTTATGCCTTATGGCTGTTCTAATGCAACGGAAGGATCAGAGCTTAAAGCGACTATTAATTGGGATACTCAATCGGAAACAATCCAATTACCTTTAAAATGATAGTTGTAATAGATGCCTTATCAAGTAGAAAAATAGCGTTTTCACATTGTATTTAAGTAGGAGGCACTGATTTGAGACAATCAACATATTTAATTGGGATAGTACTGTTGGGATTATCCATCATAATAGCTGCTTTTATAGTAAATAATACAGCTTCGAACACAACTAATATTGATGAAGGTACAGAAATTGCCACCAGTTCTATACCTGATTTAATGACAATAACTCAGCTTGCTGAATATCTTCAAATAAGCGAACAATCCATTGACATTATTATCTCGCATGATGATTGGCAAAGGGAGGGATTAAGCAGCTATGATACTTATCAGTTTATCCCGTACCTTTTGCTCGATAATCAGAAAAGATTTATTAAAACAGAAATAGATGCGTGGTTAAAATACAGGAATGATAACAGGTTAAATTATTGATTAAGAGATAAGAAATTACCCCGAAAGTTAAATGTTCTACGCTAACTTTCGGGGTGTTATCTTTTAAAGGGAGTTGATTACTTTGTATTTGTAAACTTGAAGCTTGTCTTTCGTTCCTTCTCATCCCAAATGAGGTGGGCGTTGAAGATTTTACCGCCTTTTTTAAATCCTTTAATCAAGTCTGTTTCACCGGAAGCCAATAATTTCTTCAGATTCGTTTGCGTAATTGTTTTTCCGAGTATTTTTTTGGAAACCGAAAATTTACAGCTGGCTTTCTTATAATTCGAACAACCGTAAAAAGTACCGTGGTCGACAATGGATCCATCACAAAGGATGCATTTACCGACAACAGTTTTCACTTTGTTATACTTTTTCGTATATGGATTGTTTTCGGTGATTTTCTCCACATCGTTTTGATTGAATGCCCATTCTTTTTCCCGCTCGCCGGCATCAACTATCAACTTATCTGTCAGTTTTTTCACCTGTTCCATAAATACTTGTGGGGAAGCGTTCCCTTCACCAATTTCAGAAAGGCGCTGCTCCCATTTAGCTGTCATTGAAGCGGACGTTAAAATGCTTTCACCTAGTGCTTCAATGAGCAGCATTCCTTTCGTCGTTGCAAACACTTGGTTTTTCCTCACTTCGATATAGTTCCGGTCTTTCAGTGTGCCGATAATTCCGGCGCGTGTCGCTTCCGTACCTAATCCTTCTGTTTTCGATAAAACCTTTTCCAGTTCCGCATCTTCCAAATGTTTGCCTGCTGTTTTCATGACAGTAATTAAATTACCTTCAGAATAGCGGTTTGGCGGCTGGGTTTCACCTTTCTTTACATTCGCTTTTACAACTGTCCCTTGCTCATTTTCCTGAAGAAGGGGGAGCAGTTCATCTTTGTCAGCACTATCTTTTGAATGATGAATGACTTTGCGCCAACCTTCCTCCAGCAATACTTTCCCTTTAGAAATAAACTCAGCACGATTATCGACAAGCGAGTGAATCGTTGTATAGGAGAATACGGCATTATTGTAATGTGCCGCAATGACTTGCCTTGCAACTAAATCATAAATTTTTGCTTCCTCGGCACTGAGCTTTGCCATATTCGGAACTTGTTCAGTAATAATAATGGCATGGTGATCGGTTACCTTTTTTTCGTTCACGAACCGTTTATTGTTCATAAGTGAAGTTGTCGGTGGAGGCAACAGATTTTTATATTGATCTAACTTACCTAGCTGACCGAGAATGGCCGGCAATGTTTTTGCTTCCTCATTCGTTAAAAATTGGGAATCTGATCTAGGATAGGAAACGACACCTTTTAAATAAAGCTTCTGTAAAATATCGAGCGTCATTTGTGGTGAAAATTTAAACGCTTTGTTTGCTGTTGCCTGTAGGGCAGACAGATTGAACAAAAGAGGTGGCGCATATTCCTTCGTTTCCTTTTTGATGTTCGTAATTTCTATGTTTTTATTGATGCAAAAATTGGCGGCAGCAATTGCCTGGCGTTCCTCTAGAAGCCTTGTCACGCTATTTTTATGCCATTTCGCTTTTAGTATTTTGCCGTTAAAATTAAATTCCGCTTCCACTTCCCAGAACGGTTCAGGTTTAAAGTTCGCAATTTCATGTTCCCGTTTTACGATGAGCGCTAATGTCGGTGTTTGTACTCTTCCAATGGAGAAAACATCTTTTATTCCATTACGTTTAAGGAGCACCGTGTACAATCTGGATGTATTAATACCGATTAACCAATCAGCACAGGAGCGGCTTAATGCTTCAAAATAAATGTTTTTAGTTTTTTCTTCCGGCAATAAGTTTGCAAATCCGTTTTTTACCGCATTTTCCGTTAAAGAGGATATCCATAATCGTTTCATCGGTTTATTCACACCGCATACTTTTAAAATCGTACGTATTATAAGCTCGCCTTCGCGCCCCGCATCCCCGCCAATAATAATTTCCCGAATGTCCGGTCTTTTCACGAGTGTTTTTATAATATTGAATTGCTTATATTTTGTTTTAGTAACTTTATATTCGAAACGGTCTGGGATGATCGGCAATGTTTCCAACGTCCATTTCTTCCAGGAAGCGTTGTATTCTTCCGGGGCCTTCAATTCACAGAGGTGACCGATCGCCCATGTAATGAGAGCACCTTCTGGAAAGTAAGTGTTTTGCTTAACTTCAAAATAACCAGCCTTTTTAGTGAATGAAAATGGGGCAGCCAATTTTGCTGCCTGATCTGGTTTTTCTGCAATTACTATTTTCATATATCCTTCTCCTACCAATAATAATTACAACTCCTATTGTAGTAATTATAGATTAATTTACAGTCGAATGGGGGAACAAACATTTATTCATTACTATGGATTGTAGTGAAGGTTGTTTAACTATTTGGTCACTTCATTTGCCTAACAGGATATAATTATTTTTTTATTGTAAAGATGCTCTAAAATTGAACAAATAAATATCATTTTTTATAAAAATCTCATATAATATATTGACAAAATGACGAATTATTCGTATTTTGACTAAATAGATTAATGAATTTACTGAATAGTCTTGACTGAAATAGGATAAATTTGTACACTGTGTAAAGTCAAATGTTTTTTCGGTGAGTACAAATATCAATTTTGAGAGTAAGGATATGATGAGATGATAGTATGTAAATTTGGCGGCACATCTGTCGCGAGTGCAGAACAAATCAAAAAAGTAGCAAGCATTGTGAAGTCTAATCCTGAAAGAAAGATTGTCGCTGTTTCTGCGCCTGGTAAGCGTTCAGGTGATGATATTAAAGTTACGGATTTATTAATAGATTTAGCAAACACCGTGATTAATAAGGGTGATGTTGAATCAAAAATTAAGGCTGTAGTAAATCGTTACCGTAATATCGCTGAAGATCTTGGTTTAGACAATACAATTTCAGATATTATTGAACAGGATATACGCGGGCGTGTGACAGAAAATTGGTCAGACAAAGACTTATTCTTAGATAATATAAAAGCAAGCGGTGAGGATAACAACGCAAAACTAATTGCGTGTTATTTTAATGCAATTGGTATGCCGGCAAAATATGTAAGTCCAAAAGATAAGTTAATTTTAAATGACTTCCCGGAACGTACGTATGCACTTCCAGAAGCATACGAAAACTTAAGTGTATTGAAAAATACAGAGGAGATTATTATTTTCCCTGGATTCTTCGGTTATACAAAAGCAGGCGTATTACGTACATTTGACCGTGGTGGATCGGATATTACAGGTTCAATTTTAGCATCTGCCGTTGGGGCAAAGCTTTATGAAAACTTTACGGATGTAGACTGCGTTTTCGCTGCTAATCCTAAAGTCGTAAATGATCCAGTTGATATTAAGGAAATTACGTATCGCGAAATGCGTGAATTATCGTATGCAGGTTTTTCCGTATTCCATGATGAAGCACTAATGCCGGTCTATAAACAAGGTATTCCGGTCAATATTAAAAACACAAATAACCCATCTGCATCCGGGACGTTAATTTTACCAACTCGTCCGGCAACAAATCGCCCGGTTACAGGGATTTCAGCAGACAGTGGTTTTTCAATTCTATATGTATCAAAATATTTAATGAATCGAGAAGTTGGCTTTGGCCGCAAGCTTCTTCAAATTATTGAAGAAGAAAACATTTCTTATGAGCATACACCATCTGGTTTAGATGATATTTCAGTTATTATGCGTTCAAGCCAGCTGACAACTGAAATTGAAGAGCGTATTGTAAAACGCGTTAAAAATGAACTATGTGCAGATGATGTTCAATTCAGCCATAACTTTTCAATGATTGTCATTGTCGGGGAAGGCATGCGCCATAATACAGGCTTGGCAGCACGTGCTGCAACTGCTATTTCTGCAACAGGTGCGAATATTGAAATGATTAATCAAGGTTCTTCGGAAGTTAGTCTTGTGTTTGGCGTTCGTTCGGAATTTGAAGATCAAATTTTAAAGGGACTTTATGAAGAATTTTTTGCAGCAATTACTTCATTTTAGATAATATTTAGTCGAATCCATGTTGGGTTCGGCTTTTTTCTTTGAATTTTTGGGTATTGTATAAAAAAAGCCATAGAATAGAGGGATAAATACATAATTATTAGGGGGAGAGAATATGAAAATAGAAATTTTTTCCGATTTTGCTTGTCCGTTTTGTTATATCGCAAAAACGAAATTATTCCAAGCAATTAAGCAGTTAAATTTAGGTGAGGAAACGGAAGTCGTTTACAGGGCGTTCGAACTAAATCCTACTGCTTCAAAGACGGAAACAATACCTTATGTCGACACAATCTTTAAAAAGAAAAACAATGATCTCCGTAAAACGGAAGAATTTATGGAAGCGTTGGAGATGCATGCACAGGATGCAGGAGTCTTATTCAACTTTGATAAGGTAGTGCTGGCCAATACAAAAAATGCCCATCGTTTATCTAAGCTCGCAAAACTTTATGAAAAAGAACTGGAATTTGTAGATATTGTGATGGAACATTTATTTTCGGAAGGTCTTAATTTAAATGACAGCGCGGCACTGTTGGCCATTTGCGAACAGATTGGCATCGACCGAAACATGGCACAAAAAATAATAAGGGAAGGACAATTCACTCAAGAGCTAATGCTGGATCGATATGAGGCACAGCAGCTGCAAATATCAAGTGTTCCTTTCTTCGTCTTTGAAGACCATTACGGAATCAGAGGGGTGGAGCCAATAGAAGTATTTACAAATACATTGCTTCAAACGAAGGAATATATAAAGAAAAACCAAAAATAGAGATAGAATTTAATAGTCGGAGGAAGTCTTGTGGACAGAATTAAACGAGTTATTAAACTAATTTTCAGAAATCTATATTATTATCGAGTCGATTATATACGGACGTTTGCGATATTACGGATTGTGCAGGCTTTTATTCTACTGCCGCTCATCTGGCTGATAACAGCGATTGTCATGGATATCACAGGGGTGCAGGTAATTACGCAAGACAGTATCCTTTATTTACTGACACATCCGTTTGCGTTATTTGGGATAGGGATCATTTTTTTTATTGGAATTCTATTCATCTATTATGAATTAGGATTTTTAATTCTACTGGCATACTATCAGCAGCGTGCGATTCCATACACATGGAAAGAGCTCTTAAAACGATTAAATCAGAAGGTTGTCTATTTTATCAGTTTGCAGACCTTACTGATTGTTGTATACCTACTATTATTAATCCCGCTTATTTCATCATTATTACCAGTTTCATTGATTCAAAATATAAATATACCAAGCTTTATTATAGATGAACTTTTGAACTCTCGTAATGGCACGATTTTATATGTTGTGCTAATAATTATATTGAGTTTTATAAGCTTACGCTTTATTTTTACATGGCCATTTTTTACGGTTTACCAAGAGGTTACAATATTTAAAGCATTAAAAATGAGCTGGCAGTTTTCGAAAAGAAAATTATTTGAGACAGTCGGTATGATAGGGCTTATTGTTATCGTCAATTTAACGCTTTTATTGTTCGCGTTATTCATAATATTGACACCGCTATTTATCATTGAAAGTTTTAAACCGAGCTGGGGACTTGTTACCGCAAGCTTTACATTAACACTCGCACAGGGGATCATCATCCTGTTTTTTACAATATTGCAAGTTTTCTTTACTCAGTTAATCGTTATGGTAGCATTTCAGTTAACACGCCATAAACCGTTAATTGTTCAGGAAGAACCATTTAGACAAACGATTCGTCAATGGACCTTTATAATTGTTGTATTCGCGTTTTTCCTTGTGAGCGGTTTTAATTTGATCAATTTGGAAAAAACGATTTACGAACCTGATACAAATATCGTTGCCCATCGAGGTTTTATGGATGGTGGTGTGGAAAACACATTGAATGCGATTGAGGCGGCAAAAGAAGCAGAAGCGGATTTAGTGGAAATCGATATTCAGCAAACGAAGGATGGGGAGTTCGTTGTTTATCATGATAAATCTTTATCACGTTTGACAGGTGAAGACGATATTGTCTATGATTTAACGCTGAATGAATTAGTCACAACAACTGTTTTGGCGGATGGGTTTAGCGACACGATTGCTTCATTTGAGGAAGTGCTTGAAATGAGTCGTGATTTAAATATAAAATTGCTTATTGAGCTGAAAACACATGGTTTTGAAACAGAAGACTTTCTGCAGCGCTTTGTTGATCAGCTTGATGAATATGATGCCTTGGATTATCATTATGTTCAATCACCGGATTTACCGACAATGGAACTGCTGGAAGAACTGGAACCCCGGATTCATACCGGTCATATATACTCTATCGCATACGGTAAGTTACCGGAATCAAATGCCGACTTTATTTCGGTAGAACAGTCCTTTGCAACGAAAAATATTCAAAAGCAGGTTGAAGAGCGCGGTATGGAGTTGTTTGTATGGACGATTAATGATGAGTCGGATATGCAGAAATTTTATGAGAAAAATGTAAATGGCGTCATTACCGACCATCCGGATGAGGCACTAGCTAAACGTGAAAAATTTGATGAAAAGCAAAATTTTTTACAACGGATACTCAATAAAATTAAGATTATTTATTAAGGGGAAATCAATGCAGACTTATACGTACGAAGTATTAGGGGATATTAAATCTACGGAACAGCAGCATGTTTATAATGAAGCGGGGGAGCAAATCCTGAAAGTTCAGCGTATTTATGATAGCGGTTTGAAAAAACTGCTGGACGGCTATTTCGATCATCGCTATTTTTTGAAATACGCGGTGCTTCGTAATGATGGACAATCATTGTTCGAGGTGAAGAAGATTTTCAGACGCGGAAAAGTGTGGTTTGAAGGGAAAGATTTTGTTCTAAACGAAAAATATATCATTAATTATGAAAACTGGCGTATTGGCGTTCCCGAACTTTTTATTTCAAGCGATAAATTTAAAATGAAAATTGATAAAGAAATGGAAGACTGGTCCAACTTTATTATAAATGACGAGGTTATCGCAAGGTGGCTTGCTGTTTATAATGAACAATCGGATATGTTTTCAGTTAAGCTGGTTGTTTGGGATGAAGCACCGGTACAGGACCCGGCGTTTTACATTGCCATTGCGCAGGCGACACTATTTATAGGGGTATAGGAGAGTAAAAAGATGAATGTTGTATTTGTATTAACAGAAACGGCTGAAGAAGTATTGCAAATGGTCAGTAATGATGTTGCGGGACTGCTCGCTGCTGTAAAAGGCGAAAGTGTTTCGTTCCCATTTGGCGGTTATCAGTATGACAGCCACACATTAGATCATTATTTACTGGAAAATGGTACATACCAGCAAGAACTTGTCATTTATTTAAAGCCAGAGCAGAAAAATAATGAAACGATTTTGCCATTACCAAAAATGCAGGATTAATGTAGCTGATTTGCATCAATTTTATATACATTTCACCTAAATAAAGGAAATTAAATTCACTTGTCGAATGTAATTGTTGAATACATGTTGGCAGGTGAATTTTTTTGCGGCAGCTAAATTTATTTAATCTGGAGTTTGAACAGCATCAGCCGAAGTTTCAATTGATGGATACTGTGAAGGTAATCTTAATCGATGAACAACTGGATAGTGAAACTTATCATTATCGCAAATTTTATGAAGCCCATATTATCAATAAAGTAGGGGAAATTACAAATATTCATATAAGTACAGCTGGAATCATTACCTATGAAGTGGAAATATACGGATCAAAATATTATTTGCTTGAAGAGGAACTTATTTAAATAATGAATATGCAAATGGAAAAATCCCGAGTACATAAAGTGGTACTCGGGATTTCCTATTTATTTTTCCGTTCAAGTTTCATACCGATAATACGGATGACGATACCAATTAGAATGAACACCCATCCGATGCCGATAAATACATAATTCAATGTTTGGTTAGTGTTAGGTAGGATGCCAAACAAACCTAAACAAACGACTATAATGCCGGAAAATGATACAAGCATTCCTGCTGTTACAATATTCACGAACTTCACCTCTGAAAGATTCTATCATGACTCACTTTTGAACACAATCTCTCCATCGATTATTGGGTAAAAAGGAATAATTTTATTAAATAAACAATATATTGAAACTATTGCCAATAATTAGGCGTATAATAAAGAGAACATAAAAGGAGGAATTTATTATGAAAAAATGGACAACCGCTTTAGGCATGTCGATTGTTTCACTAGGATTGCTTGCCAGTCCTGCTCTTGCAGAGGCATCTGTGAACCCTAAAGAAGAAAGGGTACCCATCTATGTAGCGATGACAGATGAGAGTGTAACAAAAGAACAACTGATCCAAGTTTTAAAAACGAAATTACCAGATATGTTTGCTGGATATTCCAACAGTGATTTCCAAATGACATCAATGAGTTATCATTATGCCGATGATTTGACGACGCGCTACGAGTTAACATTCCAGAAAAAAGTTAATAAACAAATGGAAAGCGGCAGTGTTTCATTCAGGTCGGACAATCTTGAAATAGAGTATTTATATTTCAGTCCTGCAAGTGTGAAGGATGCTTTATTCCCAGGTAAAATAACAGAAGAACAAGGACGTAAAATTGCGGAAGATTTCGTTAAAAAGGTGGCCTCGTCATCCAATTACGTGATATCAACTGAAACACCTAGTTATTTCAGCCGCTTAATTACGGAACCAATCACGTATAACTACAGCTTCACTTCAACTGAAAAAAATATTCCTATCCAGGATCAATCAATTGTAGTGAGTGTACTTGGCGACGGCAAAATCCAGTATTTCACACAAATGAGCCCGGATCAAAAACGCATGTCGTTTGAAGAGGCGACAAATGTTGTGACAAAAGAAAATGCGCTTGAAAAAATGAAAGATCAGTTAAATCTGACATTGCAGTACTCGCTTGATTATTCACTAACATCTTCAAAACCTTCTGTAAAACTTGTTTACTTGCCAGCGCCAAATGTAATTGGATTGCATGCAACATCGAATAAATGGGCAACAGCTACGGGCAAGGTGGACTCTTTAAATGGCAAGGTTGCATTACAACCGCTTGCTCCTAAACAATTAAAAGCACCATCGCCAATTACAATTGACGACGCTAAGGGAATTGCAAAACAGTTAGTAGAAAGCCAGGGGAACACAACTAAATTCACAATCGACCATGCTTATGAACATGAAATGAATGACCAAGCCGTAATCAGTGTTTCTTATTCATACCGTTACCGAAACGGTTCATTCGGTTCATCGATTGAATTCAATAAAAATACAGGGGAACTCATTTCATACTCTGACTTCTATAGCCCAATGCCGTTTGAAGATGATGAAACGGAAAACACAGTACCAAGGCTGGATAAAGATAAAGTCCTAGCAGCAGCGGAAAAATATGTGAAGGAACTTGCTCCTACATCCGTACATGAATATGCAAAGGCAAATACAGATCCGGTTTATGATAAAGAATCGAAAGTGCACTATGTGAATTTCCCTCGAATTAAAAATGGACTGATTGTAAATGGGGACAGTCTATCGGTAACAATTGATGATGAAGGGAAATTAAAATCATTCTACCGCTATCCATTAGATATTGAGGAATGGCCAGATGCTGCTGCATCAGTTTCAAGCGAAGAAGCGAAGAAACTGTTTGCTGATGCATTGGATGTTAAGCTTGTTTACCACAGACTGCAAAATGAAGATGGGAAATACGAGCTTGTTTATGTGCCGACGGTTAATGGACAAGAGTACTACCAGATTGATGCCAACAGTGGCGAGATTATCAGCCCATATGCACAAACTGAAAAAGCGAAAGTTACTCATCCGACTGCCGAAAAGGAACTGAACTATTTAATCCAGGCAGGTGCAATTGAAGTGAAGGATCCGAAAACTTTCAATGCGGATACGGCCATTTCACAAGGGCAGGCGCTTCAAACAATTATAAAATCCATCACTTATTTCTATGAGGATTATTATGCATATCGCCAGGAGCAGCCACCAGTGTCGTTCGATGATATCAATCCGGATCACCCATACTATAATGTAGTGGAAACAGCAACACGTTTAGGCATTTTAAATCCGTTGGAAGACGAATTGAACATCGACCAAAAAGTAACAAATGAGCAATTAGCCGTTTGGTACATCCGTGCACTTGGACTTGAACAAGCAGCAAAGCATCGGGATATTTATCAGTTAACGATTAAAGATGCGGCTGATGTCGATCCTAAAAAAATCGGATATGTGGCGATTTCCCATGTGTTAGGACTTCAAGGTGCGGAACAATCGATGTTCCAGCCGAAAAAGGAAGTAACATATGCACAGCTGGCTAAATCTGTTATTGAGCTTGCTTACGTAATTGCAGAAAAGCGAAATAGTGGTTCGTATTACTACTAGGCTCTATTATATTTTTAAACTCGTGAAGTTTTAAAGACTTCACGGGTTTTTTTATATTTTTTTCGAAAAACAAGGAATATATGTTCTCTTTTGTGCAATAGTTAGTGGTTTAACTGTACCGACTTGTGATAAAATAATTTAAAGTGCTAAACTGAAAAAAATCGCGATAATTTTTTTAAAACGTTGTAAGATAGTACAAGTAACGAATCAATAATGGAAGTTGGGAAAAGAATGCAAAAAAATAAATACCGAATTCATAGTAATGTTCTATTTGAAATTGCGCAAAGCCGTTCATTCACAGAAAAGGATAATATCGATGAACGCTTTGATGAAGAGGGCAAAATTAAATTATTAAGTGACCGTGCTGGAGCGGACTTATCACTATCTATTGTAAAAACTGAAGATGGGATCGCTTATTCGGTGAAATGGGACGACTCTGAAGAAGTTTTCAAAGGTTGGAACATGGCATGGGAAGAATTTATTTGGTGCTTAGGTGTTGTCAACAAACCACTTGAAGAAGCGGCAAAAAAAGCAGCGGAAGAAGCAAAACGTCGTGCAGCTGAAGAAGCATTGCTTGCAGAAGAAAATGCAGAGCTTGATGAAGCTGTAGCAGAAGAAGCTTCGACTGAAGAGGCTGCTTCAACTGAAGAATCATCTAAATAATAATGGGAAACGCCTTCGCAAAAATTGCGGAAGGCGTTTTTTCGATTCTGCCGTGCAAGTGTAAGTGCTAATGGTTTCCGACAGCAAAAAAACATCCAGCTCCTCATTAGGAAATGGATGTTTTTTTCATGCTATTTATCTGAACCAACAATCGCATAGCGTTCCCATTTTCGACTGCGCCAGCGGAAAATAACGAGCACTGCACGAATCCATTCATCACATGCAATAGCTAGCCACACACCGACAAGACCTAAATCAAGAACGAAGACGAATAAATAACCTAGAGATAAACCGATGACAATCATGGAAACGAATCCAATACGGACAGGATAAGCGGCATCCCCTGAAGCACGCAATGAGTTAATGATTGTAATGTTAATCGTACGTCCTGTCTCCAGGAATATACTTAATAACAGTACACTCGCCCCGATTTTAATAATTTCTTCATTATCAGTAAAGAGGCCCAAGAATGGTTCTCTGAAGAGGATGATGATTACGACCATTGACAATGTAAAAATTAACGCCGATTTTACACCAAACCATACTTTATTATAGGCAAGTTCTTTCTCGCCTGCTCCGACATACCGGCCGACCAAAATAGCTGTTGCCATCCCGATAGCCATTGCGAAAAGATAAGTAAACATCGAGATATTCACGGCATACTGACGCGCTGACAATGCCTCAGCTCCTATAAATGTTACATAATAGAGAAGGACGATTTGATTTGTCTGGTAGAGCACCTGCTCAAGCGCAGATGGAACCCCGATTTTTAGGATTTTAGAAATATAGTTTTTAGACAATCTATAATAATCTGCCCATTCGATACGGACTTCTAATGCCTGGTATAAAATCCAGAAAAATACAGCCACGGCGAGCACACGACTAATAACAGAAGATATCGCTGCACCTTCCACACCAAGTTCCGGCATTCCGAATTTACCAAAAATTAAAATATAGTTTAAAACAACGTGCACAATATTCATCGCAAGCGACACATACATCGTTTGTTTCGTCCAGCCTTGTACACGAATAATTGAAGACATGGAAGTAATTAAAGCCTGAACGAATATAAATCCTCCGACTATGACTAAATAGCTTTGGGCTGCTTCCAATACAGCACCCTGCAGATTCATCATCTTCATTAAAAAATCGGAAAACAAAATAAATAACCCGCTAATGACTAAACCGACGAGTAGGTTGAGTGTTACCGATAATGCTGCGATTTGTGATGCTTCTGCAATTAGGCGAGATCCTAAATATTGCGAAACAACAATGGATGCACCTGTACCGATTACCCCCAATATTAAAATTGCTATTTGTATATATTGATTGGCTGTTCCTACGCCTGCTACTGCATCATCCGACACAGCACTTAACATAAATGTATCCGCTAACCCCATCAGCATAAATAGGAACAACTCTAAAAATAATGGCCAAGTTAACTTAAATAAACTTAATTCCTTCGTGCTTTTTTCCAATCAGTTCACTCTTTCTATTGTTTAAATCAAAACAAAAAATATATTAGCATAAATTGTTACTGTAGGATAGTTTTTTACTCTTAGGTTTAAAAGGGTAAAAAGTCATGAGAAAATTGTAAAAAAATAGGGCTAATTAAGTTGGACTATTAAGTTAATTCAGATATTTGTAATATATTATCGACATAATTCGACTTTTTGTTATCGAATTGTAATATAGGCGGCATGAAGTTGTCATGTTACTGAAATATTGAAAGGTTATGCTAGTTCATGTTGAATCAAAAAGATTTTTCACGACACTTTTTCTGGAGGGAAATATTCAAGTATGATCAAGAAATTAGTAGCATTTATTGCAGTTATGATCGCAAGCACATTTATTTTTGCAGGAACGTCAGAGGCAGCTTCACATACAATTAAAAAAGGCGAGAATTTAACAATGCTTGCAAAGAAATATGATACATCAGTAAAAGAACTCATGGCATTGAATGATTTAAAGACAACAAAAGTACAAGTTAAACAAGTCCTTAAATTACCAAGCCATATTAAAAATAAAACCGCTGTAAAGAAATCAGCAACAACAACAAAAAAATCTGCTACACATCCATCTAATGTAAAAAAGACGATTAAAATGTCAGCAACAGCCTACACTGCTAATTGCAAAGGCTGTTCAGGAATCACTAAAACAGGTTTAAACCTACGTAAAAACCCTAGTTTGAAGGTTATTGCAGTTGATCCGAAAATCATTCCACTTGGCTCTAAAGTTTGGGTGGAAGGCTATGGAATTGCAGTTGCAGGTGATATTGGCAGTGCCATTAAAGGAAAGAAAATCGACCTCTTCATGAGTAAAAAATCGACAGCTAAAAATTGGGGACGAAAAACAGTTACGGTTAAATTATTAAAATCATAAAACAAAGCCTATTGCGAAGAAACTTTTACTTCCCGCAATAGGTTTTTTTCATTTTAAGTTATAATAAAAAAAGATTTTGCGGAAGGAATGAATCAGAAATGTTTTTTTATGAGACAACTTGCCGATATTGCCGGAAGCCATTCAAATTAATGGAAGGCACTAAAAAATATCAGCAATTTAAGATAAATCGACAAGCGAGCATAAATTGTGATGATTGTGAACGACGGATTGAAGCAGATTCAAGAAAGTATTTGTTTAATCGGGATTAGGGTGTACCCATCATTTTCCTTATTTGCCGAAGTTCCCGAATTAATTTATCGATTTCATCTTGCATTTGCTTAAAATCAGATTCACTGCCATAGGAAGCCGAAGCCTGCTGTCCGTTTTGCTCCTCAAGCAGCTTTAATGAAATTCCTGTAGAAATCATAGACAATACATCGCCAATCGTTGTAACAGCAGCACCTGCATAGGCAAGCCTGGCTGCGATTATTTCTAAAGAGGTGTAGAATCCGAACCATTTTTCAATTATATTCCTCCTATTCATAGGCAGATGCCTTTACCATATGTATATACGCCTGAAAAATTTTCATTACAGGTATCATTGCGTTAAGAACGAAATAAAAGGAGTTGGTAATCATGGATGGCAAAAAGGTAGAAATTGAATGTAGAAATTGTCAAGAACGAATGATAATAGACTTTTCTAAGGATCGTTTTTCGTCGCAAATACAAATATTTAACGGGAGAAAACAACAGAAAAGAACATATATTAAGGAGTGTCCGAATTGCCGTACAGTCAATTCTGTCACGAGCGATAAAAAAGAAGAGTGGGGCAATCGGAAAGGACCGAATATTAAACTGTTTATGTTTTCCGGATTATTTGGCTGCCTAGGATTTATTGTTGTTGGTCTTCTTTTACTTTATTTTGCGTTTAAAGGATTCGGTTTTGTGGTAGATTGGTTATTTAATTAAGGAAATAATAAACTTTCGTGCTATAATAAATAGCTTGTGGAGGTGTAGTTAATGTCAAAAAAATGGACAATCCATTCTATTCGTGAATATGTAGAAAAGAATACAGATACAAAATTATTATCAACAGAATTTAAAGGTTTTTCACAAAAATTAGATTTCCAATGTGCCTGTGGGAACACATTCCAAAAACCTTGGAAAAAGTTCAAAGAAAACAAGCAGCAAAAATGTGAAGTGTGCCAGCCACCGAAAGAATCACGCTAATCGAATAATCGATTTGTATGTAACGCCAAAACGCTGTCTAGTTTATTGCTAGACAGCGTTTTAATTGAAGCGGCTTTATTTATGACCGACGATTAATAGATTCAGTTCACTATATAATCCGTAAAAACTTCTTTGTTCGGTATTTTCTGCAGAACCGATATAAATTACACTATTTTTAAAGTGCCTATTATCCATCAGTACATTTTTATATTTTTCTGTTGTGATCAGTAAAAACTTCTGTTCACTGTAAGGGTAGATAATGAGCTGATTGTTGGCAGATTCACTGTCAATCAAGTTAAATAATTCCCTGAAATTCATTTGACCTTTAAGCTCTAATTTATACATTGAAATAAGGTTATTTTCTTTAATATGCTCTGTAAAAAAAATGTTGGCAAGTTGATAAAACTGCCTTGAGTTATAAATCAAAACACTTTGAGTCATTTTCAGTTCAGCAGGAATATATGACTTATGACGTTCAATTATTTGTTCGCAAAATGTCAATAGATCGCTATATAGCAAGTTCGCCTCAGGATGTTTCTTGATAATCCGATAAAAATGCCGTGCTAAAAACGACGTATACATAATTTCGTTTGATTCGTTAAATCTCTTTAACAACGAAGACATTGCAAAAACGGCCATTTCGTAATTTTGCTTTAAGAAGTTAGTACTTGCCTGAATAGAATGGACAAAAACAACTTCCGTATCGTTTTTACAATGCTCAATATACCAGTTGAACTGGTCGATATATTTTTTAGCTTCTTCAAAACTCCCGCTTTCCAATAGAGCGGTCACGAGCTGTAACTGGGCATTACATTCATAAAATAATCGGTCCTCTTTCATTTCCAAAGCATAAAAGTATGCACTTTTAGCATATTGAACCGCTTCCTGATTGTTATTGTTTTCAAGTGCATGGATGCTCAATAAATAGTGGCACATAGACAAATTTTGAGGGAAAGAATCTGTATCAATAGTGTGAGTGATTGAGTTGATCAGCATATCGCTTTGTGGAATAGAAGAGACGATGGAAGCAAAATTAACACAGCAAACTAGAGCTTCTGTCACATGTTCCGGGGAGTTGGATCTTTCTATGACTGCCAAAATAAATTGAAGCTGCTCAAATGCTTCATCAAACTGTTTGTTTGCATAAAAAGTTTTAAATTGCTTTATGCTCCGTGTGAATGAGCGTTCGATCAATCGCAATTCGTTGTTCAAACTATGATGTAATGGTGTATCGGAACGAGTATGCATATTAAAACTCCTTTTGATGTATTAAATAATACCGATTTGTACGGTCAATAGTATCTTTTATCAATTGACTGAAGTAAGTGCCGACAAAAATTTGTTCTTTTAATCGTTGAAGGAACTGAATATGAATATGATTGATGGTCTGACTGGATGGGGATGTAATGGGATTATTGTCGTAAAAGTTTATTAACTCCAATGGCAATTCCGATTCGAAACCGGTTTCCTCAACAATGTTTTGTATTGTCTGCTTTAATTTACTTTTTAGAAGAACAGAAAATATTAAACAAATTAATGTATCATTGCTTTTTCTCATTTTAAATCTCTGTAGCCCGTATTGCTTAATGATTATTTCATGAAGATAAGACTGAAAAGGATAGTGAAAACGTATGTGATCATCCATTATTAATACGTAATCTTCCGTAGTTAAATATGTATACAGATTATAAACAAATTGATAATAAAAATTATAACCTTGATTATAATCTTCTAATTGGACGTCCAGAGATGGGTTATTTGACAGGAGCTGCTGAAATTCTGAATATTTACCTTCTGGAACAAAATAATAGTTGTGGAAATTCAACGATATCAGCCTCTCTAATATGAAAATTATTACAATATAAATTGTACAGAAACTTTGACAGTATATCAAACTTATATAGGCTCAAATCAAATAAAAAAAAGAGCTAACATAGAAAATTAGCTCTAATTAGAGAAAATATATATTATTCAGTTACTGGTTCTGTTTCTAGCTTTACCTTTTTAAGTTCAGGGTGAGCCATTTCTAGTATTGAAGGGCGAAGTAATAATAAAACAAAACCAATTAAGATCAGCCCGCTGACGATTAAAATATATTGTGCCGGAATGAATTCATATAAAATTCCAAAGACTAGTGTACCGACAGGCATAGCACTCATCGCCATCATTTCGATTATCCCAAAAACACGCCCCCGATACTCTTCTTCAATTGAAGTTTGCATCAACACGCCAAGAGGAGTATTTGTAATAACACCCAATGCTCCGAATAAAAACATGATGATTAAATAATAGACGAAATTCATCATTGCCGAAAATGATATCATGAGCGGCAGTGCCGATAAAATGACAACAACAGACGAGCCGAACACGGATCGTTTAACTGTAAGTAAAGGAAATTTGACGTTTGCTCTTGATGCAAAATAAACCGATGTAACTAAAACCCCGATTGCACCACCAGCCTCTGTAAAACCGATATATTTTGGATCTAACTTCAAAATCGTCAATAAAATATAGTCACCGCCAACATTGATTGCTGTGAAAAATAAATTTAACCAAAGTGCAGTCCATAAAATTGCTTTTATAATCGGTTTTGAATTGACATAACGAAAACCGGCTTTGAAACTTTCAAACATCGATTCGTTTTCAGCATTCTCATTTACTGTTTCTTTCTTATAAAGAACAAAATTCATCGTAGATTCCAACATAAGTGTGATTACAGCAGCACAGATGAAGATTATGAGGAACATTTCCATCGATACAAAACCAAATAACATCCCGCCGAAGATCGGTCCGCCAATTCCCGAAATAGAATAGGACAACTGATTAAAGCTCATCGCCTTTTGCAGTCGAGCTTCATCGACCAGATTGGCAATCGATGCGGAAAACGCTACACCGGAAAAAGTACTGAAAATACTATTGAACACTGTTGCGATATAAATTGCGATTAGTGATAATCCAAATTCATGTGTGTAAAACAATAAGCCGCTTACTGTCAGGATAACTCCGGCTTGCCCGCCGAGTACAAGCCACTTTCTTGGTAAACGATCCCCTAAGAGACCTGCAATCGGTGAAAATATTGTTCGCGGCAAGTAGCTTAAAATAATATTTGTCGCAAAACTAAGCGAAGAGCCTGTCATCGATAAAATATACATACTGATTCCAAAGCTGTAAACATGTGATCCAAGCGCACCAATCATTTTACTTATTAGAAACGTGTATAAATGGTACGTTGCTTTTTTTAATTTCTGCTGTTCATTCATAAATAAAACCCCTTTGTTTAATTTAATTAAACTTATTATAGGGTGGGATTTTTTAAAATGCAATACAAAAGTTTAATTTAATTAAAATAAATTCGAGGGATTAAATGTAAAAATATATAAAATGTTTAATTTGGTTAAATCATTCGCCTTTTATATGATTTTTGGTAAACTATATTTAATGAGGTGACGACGTGTTAAATATTGGTGCCAAAATAAAAGAACTAAGAAAAGAGCGTAAAATGACGCTTGCCCAAGTAGCAGGAGACCGAATTACAAAAGGGATGCTCAGTCTGATTGAAAACGGGAAGGCACAGCCATCTATGGAAAGCCTTCAGCATATTGCAAAACAGCTCGACATCGATGTTTCCGAGCTCATGCAAACCGAAAATCATCAGCAAATGAAAGATTTATACCGGGATGTTGAAATAAAACGCTTAGCTCTTAATAAGGAGCATGATGATAAAAAAATAAACGAAAAAGTTCTCGAACTGTATCATCTTATCCATCCATTTTATGAAAACGGCAGTCTTAAAGGAGCTACTTTTGAGGAAGTACGCATTTACGAAGTGTATTTAACAATGCGCTACTTTGCGAAAATGGATTTATCGGAAAAACCTTTTGCGAAGTTAATCAAAATGTATGAGCAAGTACATGGCTACTCAAAAATATTGAAGATTTATGCCCGCATGGGAAACATTAAGTTTCTGGAAAATGATTATGTGGAAGGGCTTCGCTATTTACATGAAGGGGAAAAGTATATCGAGAAATACGGTGATTTGATAGACGACCTTGAAAAACTCGATTTATACTATAACATTACGGTTTCCTATGCAGCATTGAATGATGATTTGCAAATGGAGAACTACTTGGATAGAGCATTAAAATTAGCAAAAGAAAAGAAAATCGTCTATCGGTTAAATGATTTTTACCGCTTTTTGTTTTTCATTCACTGTTCAAAAGAAGAAGGGGAAAAGGCTTATTATTATTTAAAGAAAATACGGGCATTTGCAGAAATTATGGAAGACCCGAATGAAACACTCATGGAGCAGCTAGTTACGCTTCTATATACAAATCAAATCGAAAAAGATTACGAGAAAACGGTTGCGACCAGATTTGAAAATAGTTTTGTATTAGAAGGCTTTTCATACAGCGCGGACATTTTCTTTAATGGTCAATATGGCTATGCCTACTACATGCTTGAGCGGTATGAAGAAGCATTGCAAACTTTGAAAGATATCGTAATAATAGAATACAATCAGCACCCGCTTGATTTGTCGATGATGTACATGGCGTTTGCAGTAAGGGCATTATGCTACTTCAAGCTAGGGGACAAAGAAAACGCAAAGCGCGATATTTTATATGCAATGGATGGTGTAAAAGATTTAAAAGTCACAAGAGAAATCCGGTTCATTATCGATGCGTATGAGGAAATAATGAAATAATACAAGTACACGGATAATCCTGGAGATTATCCGTGTTTTTCTTCGATATTAGTTTAAATTACTCCACTTGATTCAAAATATATTCCATACCATATTCATCTACAAGAATATGTTCTTTAAACTTCATAAACTCCATTGAAAAGCCTTCAATTAAAATAGTGTATATATTATTTTTTGTTGTAATTTTAACGTCATCGTATTCTTCAAATACAGTATCACCGCCTTTTTTCCCCTGATCGATTAGGAAATCAGTCAGGATGGATTCACTGTTTTCTATACTATAAGGGAGCCGCCCCGTAATAAGCATGTGATGATCGTTTAAGTAAATTTGATATTCATTGTTCGCAAAAGAGTATCCATGTAAGTCCTTCGCTTCAACCTTTAAATCGGATTGATAGCCGTTCGTCTCTTCTGAACAACCTGCTAAGATTAAAGAAAATAACAAAATAAGAGTAGTGGAAAATAAATACTTTTTCATATGAGATCACCCCCTATATGTGTATTAACTCATTTACGATTGGTTATGGGAAAAGTTTCAAATTTTGTTTTAAGCAGCAATTTTCAAGGTTACTGAGTTCTATTCATTTAATTAAACGAATAGATTAGTAGGGTGAGTTTAATTTTTGAGACATGGAGGAATGAAGATGATCAAACGAGTAAATCCAGAATTTTTAGCCGGTTTAGAATCATTTACGGACTTTGATTTTAAAGTAGAACACTTGGAATCAATGCGTGAAGGTATGGCACAGGCGGTACTACCTTTAACGAGCACTGAAACAGTGAATATTATCAATAAAACTATTACTGGCATTGATGATAATGAAATTCGCGTTCGTATTTATAAACCAGCCCACCAGCATCAGGAATTACCGGTTTTACTATGGATTCATGGCGGGGGTTATGTATTAGGTTCCATTGAAGAAAATGATCATCTTTGTGTACAAGTTGTAGAGACAGCAAACTGTGTCGTTGTTTCCGTTGATTACCGTTTAGCTCCGGAACATCCTTATCCTGCACCGCTTGAAGATTGCTATAGTGCGCTGGCATGGATTGCAGACAATGCAGCAGAACTGCAAATCGACAAAAATCGTATTGGCGTAGCTGGAGCAAGTGCTGGTGGTGGTTTGACAGCCGGTTTAACATTGCTAGCGCGTGACCGTGAGTATCCTTCAATTTGTTTCCAAATGCCGCTTTACCCGATGATTAATGACAGCAACGATACACCTTCTGCGAACGAAATTACAGAAGGTATGATCTGGAACCAAAAAACGAATGATTTTGGCTGGAAATGCTATTTAGGCGACTTGCACGGGCATGATGTACCGATTTATGCTGCACCGGCAAGAGCAGAGGATTATCGTAATCTTCCATATACGTATACATGTGTTGGGCAATTGGATCCATTCCGTGACGAAACAATTACGTATGTATCTAAATTGGCACAGGCAGGTGTTGATGTGGAATTCCACTTATATCCTGGCGCATACCATGGTTTTGAATCATTGAACCCTCAATCAGAACTTGCTCAGAAAGTGATTAAAGAATATGTGAATGCGATTAAGGTAGGCTTTGAACGCGTGAAAGCAACTGTTGATCAAGTGGAAGAAGTAAAATAAATTCTTAGCTTCAGGTGGACGTATGCTCGGTTCTAAATTGAACCGAGCATTTTTATATTGAATACTGTTAATGAATTTAAAGATACGCTTTAAACGAGAGCGCATTATAATTCCGTTTTTCATATAGATCAATTATAAGAGCGGCTAATTGCTGAATACCGAGATGGATTTTGTTTTCGTTTACTTGTGAAATACTTAGACGAATTGCTTTCTGTCTGTTTTCGCTTAAGAACATCCTTGAAGCATTATCTACATAAACATGTTTTTCATTAAGCATGTAGATCAATTTATCGACATCAATAACGGAAGGCAAGAAGATGGTGAGGTAAAAACCGCTTTTGGGCTTTGTAAATTGTACATAGGAAGGTAAATACAAAGAACAAGCCTCTAATAATAGATTCATTTTAGTTGAATATAAATTTTTCACTTTTTCTAAATGGTATTGAAACATCCCGTTTTTTAAATAGATTTCCAAAGCCCCCTGTGAAAGAGGCGATGTATTGAAATCTGCACTGAATTTACTGTGCACAAAGGAGGGAATCATTTTTTCAGGTAGAACTGCTGTTGCGATTCGCAGTCCAGGCAAAAATACTTTGGAAAAGCTCTTAACATAAATGACTCTTTCATTAGGTTCATATGCAAACAAAGGATCGGACTTTAAATCTGTATCAAGTTCTGCCAAGAAATCATCTTCTACAATATATACGTCGTATTTTTCTGCAAGAGCTACGATTTTTTTCTTTTCCGCATTCGTGTAATGATGACCTAATGGATTGTGGCATCTTGGAATGATGTAAAAAAATTTAATGTCAGCGGAGCGAAATAACTTCTCCAGTTTTTCAAAATCGATTCCTTCCATCGTCACTTCTATTCCGAATGTTGTAATCCCGTTTACCTGTAAGGCATCGATCATCCCAAAATATGTAGGCTGCTCAATTAATACATTCTTTTTTCCGTTTGGAAACGGCATGGCTGAAAGAATATGAAGTGCCTGCTGTGATCCGGACGTAATGACCAGTCGATCGGGTTTCGCAAATACTTGTAAATGTTGCAAATACTTCGCAAGCTCCTTACGTAAAGAAAAAAGGCCCTGTTGATCACTATAAGTAAATAATTGTTCTTTATAATGATCGATTGCCTGGTTAATGCAATGCTGGAAATCTTCATACGGCATAATCCTTTTATCCGGACCGGCCGATAAGAAATCAATATCACTTTCCTGATTGTCAAATGTTTGACGATCATCCACTACATAATAGCCGCTTTTAGGCTTCGCATAAATAATATGCTGTTTTTCCAATTCAAGTAATGCTTTCACAACCGTATTTTTACTGCATTGAAATTGTTCAGCGAGCCGTCTGATTGACGGTAACTTACTTCCTGTCTTTAAGTTCTCATCCATAATTTGTTGTTTAACCCATACCAAAATGCCAATATATTTAGTTGTCATCTAGTTCTCCTTTGCTATCTGTCCCATGACAGACGGGAAATTCCCTTATTTTAAAAAGAGCAGATTTTCAATACAATCTATTTAATTAGTTTATTCGTATTAACTAATTATGGAATATTTTTTTACAATTGTGAAGGGGGAACGAAATGGAGATCAGCATGAAAAAAGGGATGCTATTAGGCTTTATTGGAATCGTTTGTTTCAGTTTTACATTACCGGCTACAAGCATTGCTGTCCCTTATTTTGGTGAGACAATTGTCGGATTAGGCAGGACAGTTATTGCAGCAATTATTGTCGGAACAGTATTTACTGTAAAAAAACAGTCTTTACCGAGTAAAGCCCAATTTAAAAGTTTACTTATTGTCGCTGTGGGAGCTGTACTGGCTTTTCCGTTATTTACAACTTATGCGATGAAGTCATTACCAGTTTCACATGGTGCTATTGAATTGGCTTTACTTCCGCTTGCGACAGCTGGATTTGCGATGTGGCGAGGTGGTGAGAGACCTTCGAAACGCTATTGGATTGCGAGTGTAACCGGGGCAATAACAGTTATTATGTACGCTGTTTTTTTAGGATTAGGACAGTTGCATAAAGGGGATTTTGCGCTGATTGCAGCGGTCATATTACTTGGATTTAGTTATGCGGAAGGCGGCAAACTTTCTAAGGAACTTGGCAGCTGGCAAGTAATTGCTTGGGCCATTTTAATTGGAGCCCCCTTTTTTATTATTCCTGTAGGCCTCGGCATATCTGACAGTATGCTGCAAGCACCTATCGAAGCTTGGATCAGTTTGTTCTATTTAGGGATAGTCAGTCAGTTTTTAGCTTATGTAGCATGGTACGGTGGTATGTCTTTAGGCGGCATTGCGAGAGTAGGACAGATTCAATACTTGCAGCCTTTTTTAATGATCGGCTTTTCTGTATTATTTTTAGGAGAATCGGTCACTTGGATCACAATTATTTTAGCTATGGTCGTTGTGCTTTGCGTTATAGTAGGAAAAAATGCTGACAGCAGACAAAGCTTGAAACAGAAATAGAGAGAGGCAAAATTTAAAGTTCAGATTAAGAATGATTTCCGTATTGGATTTCATTCTTTTATGTGGTGAAAAAAGGGTAAAAAATGTTTTTTGTTGAAGTTAATCACATAGATCAGCCTGTACATATGTTTGTGATAAATGATTAAGAATGGTATAAGTGTAAATGTGTTTAAATCTGGAATTCCAAACGTTATAAGGGAGTGAACGCATGTCAAAAATCGTTATTATAGAAGATACGGAAACGATAAGAGAAGAACTGAAAACCTTTTTAATCACATATGGATTTGATGCTGTTGCACCGACAAACTTTGAAAATATTATTCAGGAAACGCTAAACGAAGCGCCGGATCTTATTTTACTGGATATCAATTTACCCATTTTTGATGGTTACTATATTTGTAGAGAAATAAGGAAACAATCGGATGTGCCGATCATTGTCGTGACGAGCAGGGATAACGAGATGGACGAACTGATGAGTATGAATTTAGGCGCGGATGATTTTGTCACAAAGCCTTATAACACTCAAATTCTTTTGGCGAGAATTGAAACCATTTTAAGAAGAGTCCAGGGGTCGAGCATGCGGGATACTGTTGTCTATAATGATTTAAAGCTCAATTTATCCAACGGTTCTGTTACATATAAAGGGGAGAAGGCAGAGCTCACTAAAAATGAAATTAAAATACTTTCCTGCCTTTATAAAAACAAAGGAAAAATCGTATCAAGGGACGATCTCATGGATTTTATGTGGAACGCAGATGTCTTTGTAGATGATAATAACTTATCGGTCAATGTTACGAGATTAAGAAAAAAACTGGAAGCGTTAGGTATGGAGAAAAATATTGAAACGAGACGCGGGTTAGGATATATACTTCCATGACACTAAAAGAATATGTTAAAGACAGAACCGTTTTCCTGCTCATTAATTTCATCTTATTTATCATTATTAGCGGGATTATGATACTTGTCGGGGTGAATATCCAAATTGTTTTTCTTATTTTCTGTATTTGGTTTTTCCCTCTCATCATATATGTACTGATCGAATATTTTAAGCAGAAAACATTTTATAACGAAATAACTAGCATTACGGAAAATTTAGATCAGAAATATTTGCTGCCGGAAGTAATGAAAGAACCTGAAACTGTGGAAGGTAAGGCATTGTATGAGGTATTGCGTCAGGCAAACAAAGATATGCATGAGCATGTAAAGAGTTATCGGGACCGGGAAAATGAGTATAGGGAATATATTGAAACATGGATTCATGAAATTAAAACACCCATTGCCTCAACACGGCTGATTATTGAAAATAATCATAGTAACGTTACCCGAAATATTAAAGAGGAAGTAAAGAAGATTGAAGAATATATTGAGCAGGTTCTCTATTATTCAAGAAGTAACAATGTGAGCAAGGATTACCTCATAAAAGAGGTGTCTTTAGCAGGTCTTGTAAGAAGTGTTATAAAGAGAAATTCAAGGGACTTTATTAGTAAAGGGATTTCGATTGATCTTGAAAAAGTTGAAGGGACCGTTTTCAGTGATGCAAAATGGCTGGAGTTTATCTTAAATCAGCTGATCGGGAATGCAATTAAGTATATACGTGAGCGTGATGGAAAGGTAATCATCCATACGGTCCAGAATGAAAATAATATTGTCCTTACGATTGAGGATAACGGGATAGGGATAACAGAAAAGGATATACATCGGGTTTTTGAAAAGGGGTTTACCGGGGAAAATGGACGAAAATTCGGAAAGTCTACCGGTATCGGTCTTTATTTATGTAAAAAACTTGCAGATCAGCTTGGTCTAGGTCTTACCATCACTTCAAAAATTGGCGAAGGAACAAAGGTGAGTATTATTTTCCCTTTAGGCAGTGTAGTCTTCATGCAGTAATTCAACTTTAGAATAGCGGATTTATAGCGATTGTACATTACAATTGCTATAAGTCCGTTTTTTTATCTTGCAAAAATGTCACTTTAATAAAATATAAAGCAATATGTCTTCCCGATAGCTATTGATAAGATACAGTTAGAAATCAATTAGGGGGAATAAAAAATGAAAAAAGCAATTCCAATAATATTAGGAATCTTTCTGTTAGGTCTTGGAATTTTCCTGGTGTATGAATATGCAACAGAACCAAAAATTGTAGAAGGTGTCACGTCAAAAGCGATTGATGAAAAGGGCAAACCTTCTGATATAACGAATATATTTACACAAGGGGATACAGTTTATTTTTCCGCAAAGAGAAACCGATTCTGGACCAATGAAGCCGAAGTGGTTTGGTATAAAGGCGAAATAAAACAAGAGAATCGATTTTTAGTGGAAGAGGAAGTACTTGTGAACGATGCGAAATATTTCACTGCCGAGCTATCCGTTCCGGAAGGTCTTGAAGAAGGGCATTACGGTGTCACGATATATGTAAAAGGGAAAAAAATTATGGAAACAAAAGCCGAATTTGATGTGAAAAAATAGATGTATCTTGGAGGAAAAGCATGCAACCGATATTAAGTGTAGAAAAAATTGAAAAATACTACGGAAACAAAGGTAATATTACAAAAGCAATAGATAATATCAGCTTTAAAGTAAATGAAGGTGAATTTTTAGGAATTATGGGTCCTTCAGGGAGCGGAAAGACAACGCTCCTGAATTGTATTTCGACAATTGATCATGTTACAACTGGCAAAATAATTATCAATAATCAGGATATTACAACTTTAAAGAAGAAAGGGCTTGAAGCATTCAGACGGGACGAGTTAGGTTTTATCTTTCAGGATTTTAATCTGCTGGATACTCTGACAGCTTATGAAAACATTGCTTTGGCTTTGACGATTCAAAAAAGAGAAGCAATGGAAATCGATCAACTCATTAAAGCCGTTGCGGAAAAGCTTGATATTTCGGGCATCCTTAGCAAATTTCCATTTCAATTATCGGGAGGCCAAAAGCAAAGAGTCGCTTGTGCAAGAGCGATTGTAACTGAGCCTTCCCTCATTTTAGCCGATGAACCAACGGGTGCACTTGACTCAAAATCATCACGATTATTGTTGGATTCCTTTGAAAAGCTGAATAAAGAATACCAGTCAACAATTTTGATGGTTACCCATGACTCGTTTACGGCAAGTTATGCCAATAGGATCTTGTTTATAAAAGATGGTCGGATCTTTAATGAGCTCGTGCGCGGAAATGATACGAGAAAGGAATTCTTTAATAAAATCATTGAAGTAGTGACTTTACTTGGAGGCGATGTTAGCAATGTTCTCTAAAATCGCAATCAACAATGTTAAAAGAAGCTTTAAGGATTATTCAATCTATTTTCTGACATTAACTCTGGGAGTGTGTATATTTTACAGTTTCAACTCTCTTGACTCGCAATATGCTATCCAGGAAATGAATAAGAATACGATTTTTCGTGAATCATTGGAATTGCTTATGTCTGGAACATCAGTGTTTGTATCAGTTATTCTTGGAGGTTTGATTGTATACGCCAATAACTTTTTGATTAAAAAGCGGAAAAGAGAACTTGGCTTATACATGACATTAGGTATGTCAAAAGGGAAAATCTCGAGAATTTTAATTGTCGAAACTCTCCTAATCGGTGTAGTCTCTTTAATCGTAGGTATTGGACTTGGGATTATTGTATCGCAGGGTCTGTCAGTGCTGACGGCAAACATCCTGTCTATGGATCTTGATAAATATAAGTTTGTTTTTTCATTTGGCGCCATGATGAAATCGATTGTCTACTTTGGCATCATCTATTTACTTGTCATGATTTTCAACCAGTTTACGATTTCCAAATACAAACTGATCGATATGTTAAATGCTTCAAAACGTAATGAAGAAGTAAAACTGAAAAATCCTTTCGTATCAGTGCTAACCTTTATTTTATCAGTAGCATTTCTGATATTCGCATATATGAGAATCCTAGAGACAGGCTTAAATGCTGAAGATACGGATCTGATAATTACGATCTTAATGGGGGTCTTTGGAACGCTCCTATTCTTTTTCAGCCTATCGAGCTTCTTTATACAAATTGCGCAAAAGAATAAGGGGTTCTATTTTAAAAATATAAATATTTTTGTCTTAAGACAAATAAACAATAAGGTCAACACGAACTTTCTTTCGATGACAATTATCAGTCTAATGCTTTTTTTAACTATTTCACTCATCTTTACCGCGTTTGATTTAAAAGGAACGATTGATAAAAATACAGCAAATACAACTCCTTTTGATGCTTCGGCATTTCTTGTTGTTAATCAAGAGGAAGAGGATCCTGCGGTAAATGATATTGAAGCTTACTTAAACAATATAGACTTTACATTTGAAGCATATGAAAAACATGCCTTCTTTGATGAATATCTTCTTGATTTAACGATTGAGGATCTGTTAGCACAGTATTTAAGCGACGAGGAAAAGATTGCTATACAGGAAAATTACATGTATGGTCCGGTATCTGCACTAAAAATATCGGATTATAATGCAATTATCAATCTGACGGGGCAAGAGTCTGTTGATTTAAAGGAAGACGAAATACTCGTTGTATCAACCTATGGCAAGATGATTCAAGCTTTGCCTGAGTATATGAAAAATGAAGAAAATATTATCATTGAGGATAAAGCATATAAAATAAAAAATGATGCGCCTATTGAAGAAAATATAAAAATTAACAGGGGCAGTAACTTCTTTTATCTTATTATTCCTGATAATTTTACAGGAAACCTTCAATTAGAGTATACAAGTTTTAATGTAATATATGAAGATCGCTACATTGAAAAATCAGAAGAGAAATTTACAACCCTGTTTAATGACCTTGATGAAAATAAATATAGATCCATTAATCCAGGATTAGTCATTGGAAGTACAGAAAATCAGATTAAAGAGCAAGAAAAGGGTTCAGCAGCATTATTTATATTCCTTGGCCTGTTTTTAGGGCTCATCTTTATTATATCGAGCGCAGCTGTAATGGCATTGCAGCAGTTATCTGACGCAAGTGACAGCTTGGAACGCTATAAATCACTGAAGAAAATCGGTGTCACGGATAAAATGATAAATGGGGCTATATTAAAACAATGTCTCATCTATTTTTTACTCCCTTTAGGACTGGCTGTCATTCATTCCATTGTCGGAATCAAGGCGGTAAGCGGAATGTTCCATTTCAACTACGAAAGCGTCCTAATCAGTTCAATAATTCTTGTCATTATATATGGCGGGTATTTCTATGCAACGTATGTCGGTGTTAAGAACATTGTTAAAGGAAGTAACTAGGTAACAGGAAGAGCTTTAATTAAAAGAAGAGGTTAGGTATGTTTGATCATTGTAGAAACCCTTACTAAGAAATGGGGATTTTTACCGCTTAGCAAAAAAATGCTATTTTTCCCAGAGGAAAATAGCATTTTTGGTTTATATCCTAGCTTCTTTCATATTGTTCTACACCGGTTATGAATTAATATCCTGAATCACTTTTTCCAAGAATTCACCCATTCGTTTTACAGTTGACTCTGAAAAGTCAAAATCAACGCCAGTCTCTTTGTAAACCGCTGCAATGGATTGATTGTAATCGGCACTTGCACCTTTTTTATAAAATTCGACAGCCTGCTGGGGATTCTGTTGATATTTTTCAAGTAATTGAAGCGCACCGAGCATTGACATCGAGTATTCAATATCATAGAAAGGGTATTGAATAAAGTGCAGCGTACCGATCCAGCTCATGCCAATTTCCTCTTCATATCCATTAGTGTCGACTGGGTTCAAGCCGTAACGTTTTGAAATTTCATAGAACATTTCATCACGTTCCTGCGCAGTATGCTGAGGATTTGTATACATCCAGTGCTGGAAAAGGTCTCCTGATAATGGACCGAATAACATCGTAAATGCCCGTCTCAGCTCTTCACGTTGCGCGCTTTTGAATTCCTCTTCTTCCGGATAAAACAGGTCAAACTTATCCAATAATAACAATTCCATTCCGTGTGAATACAATTCAGCTACTTCCGCCCGCCACTGGAATTCTTCAATCGGGCCTTGCTCTGAAGCTTGGAGGTAACCATTCACCGCATGGCCCATTTCATGAATTAATGCAATGAGCGAGAAAAAGGAAGGACTAAAGTTTGCAAAAACGAATGTATCCCCGGATACAGGTAAAGGGACACAGAAGCCACCCGGACTTTTACCTTTACGGTCTCCAAGATCAAGCAATCCATTTGCTCTCATGTACTCCAAACGGTCAGAAAAATACGGGTCGGTCTTTCCTAACATTTCAGCAACACCGTCCAAAAGCACGGACGTTTCAGCGTAAGGCGGATTTTTCAGCAGTTTTGCGGTGTTATCCCATGGGCGATATGTATCGACACCAAGTTTAGACTTGAAAACATCTGCAAGCCTGTTCCAAGCCGGAATAATATGCTTTTCAACATTTTCATGAAAGTCATAACAATCCCGGATAGTGTACTCACGGTTTTTTGCGACAAACATATAATCACGGTAATTATCAAAGCCAGCATTGATTGCGATTTGGTGGCGTAGCTGAACGAGCTCATTCATGAGTGCATCCGTTTCAGGTTTAATTTGACGGTAGGCAGATCTAATTAAATGATAAGCTTTTTCCCGAACGCTTCTGTCCAAATTATCCAGCTGGGATTCGATAAACGGAAAAGGTTTTTCTTCTCCATCCCATTCAACTGTCAGTCCGCCCATAATTTCACTATACTTTGTGCTTAGTTCTTGTTCCTTTACAAACAGCGGGATATTTTCTTCTCTAAACAGTTTCACTTTTGATTCCCTAAAACGTCGCATTAAGCCGTAATGTTTTTCATCTAATTCATTGAAATAAGGTGATTCACAGCATTTTTCATTCAGCTTTGCCTCGTATTTCATTAACAGAGGCTGAATGATTTGCTGATCGTGAAGGTAAGTGGATTTAATATCGGGATCTTCTGTATTTCGGTAGAAGTCGACTAGGTGGCCTGTCAACGCTTCTTCAATTTCAAAACGTAACTTCTTTTCATCCTCAATCCAATTTTCCAGATCAGTTATGGATTCAATTGAAACATCAAGGAAACGTTGAAACCGGGCTTCGATTCCTTCGACATCTTTCAAATCAATTAATTGTTTATAATAGTTAACACTCTTCGCATGAGACATGAATAATTCTCCCTTTACCTTCAGATTATTTTGACTAATGAATTAATTATATTATAGTTTGCTGGTCATTCATTCTTTTTTTGAAAATAAATTACTAAATAATAAGAGGATGAAGAGAACAGTTTGTAAATGAAGAAATAAAAGGATAACATGTTCTCGATGGAATTCAATCGGATAAAGGAGTTTTTGTCATGATTTCAAAAGATAAACTGGAAAAGAACCAAGTAACAATATATATCATAACTTTATTATTGGCGGGATTTATAGGATTGAATTTTTCACAGTTCCAAAGTCAACTGGAAAATTTAATCCCGATTTTCCTTGGCATCTTAATGTACAGTATGTTTGTTCTAATTCCTTTTGCTGCTTTGAAAGAATCTTTATCAAACCGACGCTTTTTTTACGCCCTCTGTATAGTGAATTTTATTGCGGTACCGATTGTCGTATGGGGGCTGACGTTCTTTATTCCAGATTATCCGCCACTATTATTAGGTGTTTATCTAGTTTTACTCACCCCATGCATAGATTACGTAATTGTATTTACAGCGCTTGGCAAGGGGAATGAAAAAGCGATGCTCAGTGCGACACCTTTTTTATTTGTTGCACAAATGCTGTTACTGCCGTTTTATTTATGGCTGTTTATCGGCGAACAGGCGGCAAATGTAGTAGAGGTCGCGCCATTTGTTAAAGCATTTGTCACATTTATTGTATTGCCATTAAGTGTTGCACTGATTGTACAGCTCTTATCGAAAGAGGGGGGGCGTGTTTATGAGATGTCTTCCTGGCTTCCGGTACCATTCATGGCTTTCACTCTTTTTGTAATAGTTGCTTCACAAATTGGCAGATTGGCGGGTTCATTTGAATGGATACTAAAAGTGATACCCATTTACATAGTATTTATGATCATTATGCCTTTTATCTCAAAGATGGTCGGGAAATGGCTGAAGCTTGATATCCGTACTGGCCGTGCACTGATCTTTAGCGGATCGACACGTAATTCACTTGTTGTATTACCGTTTGCACTTGCATTGCCTGAAGAAATCCGTTTGCTCGTTGTAGCGGTTATTGTAACCCAGACAATTGTTGAGATTATAGGGGAGCTTATATATATTCGTATTATTCCGCAATTTGTTTTGCGTGATAAATAGAGTATAAGCTCTTTACTGGCTATTGCTCCTGGGCTGCTTTACAATTTTGAAAAGAAGGACCAAACTGCGCGTTTTGTGTAGTATAATCTTCATTACTATGTATTTTAAATAGAAAAGGAGTTTTAACATGAAAATCGAGGACTGGTTAAATAAAGAAACATCAACAATCGCAAATAAGTTAATCGACTATAACAAAAAACATATTGAAGTTGAAAAATCGATTGGATTCACGGGCCGTGATCAAATCCATCATATATTGGATAGTTTTTATGAGGTTTTCTTCCCGACGATTTATAATCAAGGAGTTGTCGATGAAACACGTACACTGATGAAACTGAATAATAACCTTCGTCAATCAGCATTGGATTTGCGTGATATTATCGAAAAAGTATTAGTTTACCAAAACTTTGATAATTGTGATGGCCAATGCCGAGAAAAAGCGGATCATGTTGTGATGAAGTTAATGGACCGTTTCCCGGAAATCCGTGAAACGATTCAAACAGATATCCAGGCTGCTTATAACGGAGATCCGGCTGCTACATCGACAGAAGAAATCATGTTAAGCTACCCGTCAATCCGCGCTGTATTTATCCACCGAATCGCACATGAGCTATATAAAATGGATGTTACAATCGTACCGCGTATTATGTCTGAATATGCACACCAGTTAACAGGAATCGATATTCATCCAGGGGCGAAAATCGGCCATTCATTTTTCATTGACCACGGTACAGGTGTTGTTGTTGGTGAAACATGTACAATCGGTAACAATGTTAAAATCTATCAAGGTGTAACGTTAGGTGCTTTAAGTTTCCCGCTCGATGAAAACGGAAACCCGATAAAAGGTGTCAAACGTCATCCGAATATTGAGGATAATGTTGTCATCTACGCTGGTGCCACAATTTTAGGCGGGAAAACGACAATTGGTCATGACACGGTGCTTGGCAGTAATATTTGGCTGACTTATTCGGTTCCGCCATATTCACGTGTTTATAATTCGCAGCCATCACCGAATATTAGCAATAGTAAAGAAGTTGTTATTGAATACGAAATCTAATCGGAAAATATATGTCTAGCTAATAGGATGGATTATATTAGTGTCATATAACTTCATCACATTTTTAAAAAGTTCTATTTCGTGAATGACCGATATTATGGCGTACTACAGAAGACAAGAAAGCAGGTGTAACCATTTAAAAGGATACACCTGCTTATTTCATTACTTAATATATATATTGCTTACAAGCACGTCTTGAAGCAACTTTGTTGGAATTTCAACAGTGACAAGTCCCATATATCCCGGAGCTATTTCAAATTCATCAAACGACAGCACAAGTTTACCATCTTCGGTAATATAGAAGTTTTGGTCAGGCGTAATGCCTACAAACACACCGAATGATTCATCATGATACTCTGTTCCACCAATCCAGTACATGTCAGACCCTTCTGTTTCAATCATTCTATTGCGCAGTTCTTCCTCTATATAGCGACTAATAATTTCGATGTAGCGATCATTTTTAAAAAGACTGGGTAATGTAATAACTGTTTCAGCATTTTTATCAATCGTCGTATACTTCATAACAGTAGAAGATGATGCGCCAATGACTTCTACATAGCGTCCAAATGACAGTATTTCATCTGTATCCGTTTCAATAACATAGCCGCTACTTAGTGACATATTTCCAGCTTCCATTTCCTCTATATCCGCCTTAAATTGCTCATAAAGTGTTTTACCTTCCTCGGCATATTTTTCATTCAATGCCTCGATGTCAGCAGAGGAACCCGAAATTTTAGGTACTTGAATTTCTGCAGTATATGCATCTTTTTCCATTTCATATTTAGTAAATGTAAGTACTTGTACGACTTGACCGATAACTGGTATATCTACCAAACTTTTTGCCATTGCTGGATTTGTATTCAGGCCGACTGTGAATAGTACTGCCGCCGCGACAACTGATGTTAAAAAAATGGGCAGTTTGCGTTTGCTCTTCTTAGGAGGATACTGCAGATTTTTTTCGATTAACGACTCTAGCTCCTTTGGAATTGGTACATTGTTATATTGTTCTTTTAAATTTACTAACTTATCATTCATTACTCGGATTCTCCTCCGTCTCTAGCTCAATTTTTAATAGTTTTAATGCTTTATAAAGCCTGGATTTTGCGGTGCTTAGAGGAATCGCCAAAATATGCGCGACGTCTTCGATTTTCAAATCCTCAAAATAGCGCAGCACGATTACCTCACGCAGCTGCAGAGGTAAATGATGTAAAGCCTGCTGTAAATCAAGATTGCAGTATGTATCTTGCTCTGATAATTGCAGTAAAGACTCGTCTCCAATGAGCTCGATCCGCTTTTGTTTGCGCAGTAAATCAATTGCCGTTCGCACTAAAATCGTATAAAACCAGCTTTTCAATTGATCCCGATTTGTCAGTCTCTCAAGTGCGAGCCAACCTTTTTGAATGCTGTCTTGCACCACATCGAGCGCATCCTGCTCGTTTTTTGTATAGCTATACGCGAGTCTATATAGCGAATTTTTCTGGGTACGGATAAATGTAATAAATGCATCTTTTAATTCTTCCATCATTCCTTGAAGCTCCTTTTTTACTCTGTCGACAATTATAAGACGACGGTATGTGGTTGGAAAGTTTAAAAAGGGAGAAATTTTTTTATAAAAAAGCATTCTCGCCGAGATAAGCGATAGCAATCATTAAAACATAAATTAATTAAAATAAAAAAATTAAATAAATACTCTTGACGTTGAGTAAAACCTTTGTTATATTTATCTCAAGTTCGAGATATTTAATTTCGAAATTTTATTTTGGGTATATATCTTGAAATCGAGATAAATTGGAGGAGAATATAAAATGTCAACATTTACAGTCGATCAAACACACTCAACAATCGGTTTTGAAGTAAAACACATGATGGTATCAAAAGTTAAAGGTCAATTCAATAACTATACGGCAAACGTGGAAGCCGCAGACTTAACAGATTTAACTACCGCATCAATCAGCTTTGAACTGGATGTAGCAAGCATAAATACAAACAATGAAGATCGCGATAATCACCTAAAATCAGCAGACTTCTTCAGCACAGAAGAGTTTGGGGAAATCAAGTTTACGGCAACAAATATTGAAAAAGATGGCGATGACTACAAAGTAACTGGTGACTTAACAATTAAAGACGTAACAAAGCTGGTAACATTTGATGTTGAATACGGTGGTAAAGGTACAAACCCATGGGGCGTAGAAGTTTATGGTTTTGAAGCAGAAACAAAAATCAACCGTGAAGATTTCGGATTGACATGGAATGCTGCTTTAGAAACAGGCGGCGTACTGGTAGGAAAAGATATCAAAATTAAAGTAGAGTTAGAATTAAACCCTGCTGCGTAATAATATTGAAGGTATTTATAAGGATAAATTGTCAGCAAAACGGAAATAATGATTTACGTTACTGATAAGAATGCATAAAAGTACAGTCGATATCTCGAATCCGAGATAATTGAAGGAGTGTAAGAAATGGGATTCATCAGTAAACTATTTGGAAATAAGAAAGTGGAGGAAACTACAATGGAAAAATTAAACATCGGTATTATTTTAGGATCAACTCGTGAAGGTCGTGTAAGCCCTCAAGTCGGTGCATGGGTGAAAGAAATCGCAGATAAACGCGGTGATGCTAACTATACAATTATTGATATTGCGGATTTCAAATTGCCATTACTAGGAGAACCGGGTGGGGATGCATCGGGTGCTGCAGGCTGGTCTGAAGCAATCGCAAAACAAGACGGATTTGTATTCATTGTTCAAGAATACAATCATTCTATTACAGGTGCACTTAAAAATGCATTAGATTACTTACGTGATGAATGGAACAACAAAGCAGCGGGTATCGTATCTTACGGTTCTGTTGGTGGAGCACGTGCTGCTGAACATTTACGCGGTATTTTAGGTGAACTACTTGTTGCGGATGTGCGTGTACACCCAGCTTTATCATTATTCACTGATTTCGAAAACGGTACAACTTTCAAGCCGAAAGATGTGCAGGCAGATTCAGTAAACCAAATGCTGGATCAAGTAATTCCATGGTCAAAAGCTTTAAAAACAATTCGTTAATTAACATATCATCGATCTAGCACATGTTATGGCATGTGCTAGATTTATTACATAAAAATTGGACAGAGTGTTTTATCAAATGGAATGTTGTGTTCAGTTTTTACGAATGGAGGAAATGTACATGAAAAAACATACAACAGGAATTCATCACATTACAGCAATCGTTGGTCATCCTCAGGAAAATGTCGATTTCTATGCGGGTGTTCTTGGATTACGTCTTGTAAAGAAAACAGTCAATTTTGACGACCCGGAAACATATCATTTATATTTCGGGAATGAAGGCGGAGAGCCAGGGACAATCATTACATTCTTCCCTTGGCCGGCAGCATATAAAGGCAGAATCGGCGATGGTCAAGTTGGTGTGACAACATACGTTGTACCAATGGGAGCAATGGATTTCTGGAAAGAACGCTTAACAAAATTCAATATACTATTTAAAGAAGAAACAAGATTTGAAGAGAACTATCTACAATTCGATGATCCACATGGTTTGCATCTCGAAATTGTCGCACGTGAAGGGGGTTCTCTAAATGGCTGGACGTTTGGTGGAATATCTGCTGATGTAGCGATTAAAGGCTTTGGCGGTGCAATTTTATATTCATCAAAGCCGGAAGAAACGATCAATACATTAGTTGACGTGATGGGACTAGTTGAGATTGCCCGTGAAGGAGATTTTGTAAGATTAAAAGCAACAGCATCAATCGGCAATATTGTAGACGTGAAAATGACAGTCGGTAATCGAGGAGCGATGGGTGTCGGAACTGTACATCACATTGCATGGCGTGCAAATGACGAACAGGATCATAAAGAATGGCAGCAATACGCGATGGATAAAGGTCAGCATGTAACGGATATAAAAGACCGTAATTACTTTAATGCGGTTTACTTCCGTGAGTCGGGAGAGATTTTATTCGAAATCGCGACAGACCCACCAGGATTTGCGCATGATGAAACGCCGGAAACAATGGGCGAGCAGCTAAAGTTGCCGGTACAATATGAAGATTACCGTGACCGTTTAGAAAATTCGCTGTTCCCGATTAAAGTTAGAGAGTTAGATTAGTAGTGTGATAATGAAAAGGGGTTACTCAGTTTTACTTGAGTAGCCCTTTTATAATTAAAGCAATTTCGCCATGTATAGTTCATTTACATATTGTCCGTCAATGAGTAAAGAATTTTTTTTCACGCCTTCAACTTCAAACCCCATTTTCTTATAAAGATGGACAGCTTGTTCATTATACTCAATGACCGTTAACTCCAGGCGATGGAGCTGCGACTTCTTTGCCCACTGAATCATATAGTCGAACAAAGCGGTACCAACGCCTTTACCACGACTTTTACTATGTACACCGACAGCAATTTGAGCTCGGTGAGAAGTACGGGATAACGTTTCCGCTTTTAAAAGGAGATACCCTAAAATCTCATCCTGATGCTCTGCGATAAAGAAACCGGATGTTGGTGTCTGATTTATGGAATGGATTAACTTGCTTAAAGCAGCTGGTGCCATGTTTCTTTCATCCGGTGCAAAGAGCATAAATCCGGACTGTTCTGCATCTTTCATCACTGCAAGTATTTGTGAAGTATCATTTTCGTTCGCTTTTCTGACTATACTTTTTTCACCAATTGTGTTCATCGAATTCACCTCATTCTCATTGTAATAAAATTATATCATTTCCAGAATATTTAAATTAAACTAAAATTTAAGATAGCGATAAAATTTAAAGGGGTTTGAAAATGAAACTATTAAAAAACGGGTTTGTAGTAAATATGGAAACAGGCGAGTTTAGTAGACAGGATGTTTATATTGAAAATAATAAAATATTAAAAGTGGCTCCTAATCTTCAAATAGATAATATTGAAGTATTGGATTTTACGGATAAATGGCTGATTCCAGGATTGATTGATATGCATGTCCATATAAAAAAACACTTTGCCAATTACTTCACAGCAGCAGGTATTACAACGGTTCGTAATACTGCGGGGAGCATTATTGAACTCAAACCATTTATCGATGCGAATGGAAGTGAAATGGAGCCGCGCGTTATTTCTGCAGATTGTATGATTGATGGACCCCCAGGCTTGTGGGGAGACGATACTGCCTATAACATCAATGTCGACAATACAGATCTTGCGAAACAGGAAGTAGCGCGGCAACTAGAGCTTGGAGCACATTTTATTAAAGTTTACGGCTGGCTTGATCCAGAATATATGGAAGTAGTAGTGAATGAAGCACGAAAACATAATTTAGAAGTAAGCAGTGATATATTATATTCCAAAAAAGTAGATGCATTGCTTGCGGCAGACATAGGGATTGATTGACTGGAACATGGCTCTGGTATTATTCAGGCGATGTATCCAGAATGGTCAATGGATGCACCGAAAGAAATCTGGGATGCAATACCTTGGGAACAGCCGGATGAACAATTGATAGAAAGCGTATGTAAAGAATTGTTGAAAAAGGATATTAAGCTTTGTCCAACTATCGTTTTGTATGACCAGATGCGATTAGCAGAGCACTATTGGACAACAACACATGAAGTTGTTCATCATATGGAAAACAGTGACTACTTATTTAAGCATTGGCCACAAGCTGTACAGGCAAAACAAGGACAGGTTACGTTTGGAACACAAACGAAAATGATTCAAAAAATTGCCTATATCTATTACAAAATGGGTGGAACTGTTGTAACAGGAACAGATACACCTGCAGGAAATTATACATATCCAGGCTTTGCATTGCACCGTGAGCTTCAGCTGTTTATTGATGCCGGATTCACACCATTAGAGGCCCTTCAGCAAGCTACAATTAATGCAGCAAAAGCTTTGAAAGTAGCGGATTTAGGTGATATAAAAGAAGGTTTTACTGCGGATCTATTAGTACTGGATGAAAATCCCCTTAGCGATATAAAAAATACAATGAAAATCGATCGGATAGTAAAGGATGGAAACCTGTATACGATTCCTGAGCTGCTTGAAAATATTCCGACGGAGCAAGAGATAAACGATTATATGAACGAATTGATTAAAACTTTTGAAGAACAAGGATTAAATGCAGGAAATTAGGTTTAGTCAATAAGGTAAGAGGGGAACTTCTATTATCGAATATGTTGTGATGTATTTGGAGAGATTAGATGTAAGTAATTACACGTAAAGGAGCTCTGAATTGACATGAGAAATAACAACGACATAGAAGTTTCGCGCCGTAACATGTGGTCAGGAATCCTGTTTGGCGTCGGTTTGATTGCCTTTATTGATGAAACCGTTTTTCACCAGCTGTTAAGATGGCATCATTTTTACGACAAATCGACAACGGATATCGGGTTAATTTCCGATGGTATTTTTCATGCCTTCAGCTGGTTTGCTACGATAGCAGGGTTATTTTTATTTGCTGATCTGCGTCGGAGAAATGGTCTGATCTTTCAACGATGGCTTGGCGGAGTATTATTAGGGGTTGGTGTATTCCAATTGTATGACGGCATCATTCAACATAAATGGATGCGAATTCATCAAATTCGATACGTGGACAATGTCATTGTGTACGATATTGTGTGGAATGTCGGTGCTTTGATTATTTTACTAATCGGTATTTATCTAATATTCCGCACATCAAAAAACAGTACTTTAAAAGAGAAGAATGCAAATGAATAGCCAATACTTACTGCACAGTCATGGACATAATGCTATGAATCATTCAGTACCTGGTATAAACCTTCAATTAGTGCTTGGGGTCGTTTTCATATTTTTATTAGTAGCATATATAACCGCTGTCCTCATAACGAATCAGCGCTATAAAAAATGGCCCATTTTCCGTACAATTTGCTGGACAATTGGTATGGTTATTGCACTTGCTGCAGTTGTCGGTCCGTTGGCAAACATTGCCCATTCTAACTTTACAGCACATATGGTGAGCCACTTATTTTTAAGTATGGTCGCACCAATTTTTTTGGCAATTGCTAAGCCGATAACTTTGCTGCTCAGAACAGCAAATACAACATTAGCACGTAAGCTGACTTCCATTTTAAAAAGTCGCTTGCTAAAATTCGTTTCGCACCCGATCACTGCTGCAGTTTTAAATGTGGGGGGACTTTGGCTGTTATATACAACGAATCTATTTGTTTACATGCATGAAAATGCGTTTTTTGCTTTATTTGTACATTTGCATTTTTTTATTGCTGGCTATGTATTCACGATCTCCATTATTTATTTCGATCCGGTCTACCATCAATATTCCTACCGATTCCGGGCGGCAGTTTTAATCATTGCAATTGCCGGCCATGATATATTGTCGAAGTATATGTACGCGAATCCGCCTGCAGGAGTATCACAGCAAGAGGCGGAAATGGGAAGTATGGTCATGTACTATGTAGGAGACTGGATAGAAGTTGTGATCATTATTATTTTTTGCTGGCAATGGTACAAATCAGCAAAGCCGCGACGAAATGTTACAGTGGGGTTCAATAGGGAACAGGTTAGTATGCATGGAAAATAAGGTAGTTGTTACGGCTTAACTTTAAATAGCAGTAAAAATTTCTTCAGAAAAAAAGCGTCGCAAATTTGCGACGCTTTTTTTGGGGAGCATGTCAGCTCTCTTTCTTGTGAGCATTCGAAGGTGGCTGTTTTTTCGGTCGGATGTAGAGACCTAATTTCTTCCTCTCAGCCATTAATGATTTGTAGAGCGAAAGTATCATCAGCAAAATGATAAACGAGAATGGGAAGGCGACAATTATCGCGGCATTCTGCAGTGCGGTCAAACCACCGGAGAATAATAAACTTGCTGCAATCGCAGCCTGTAATATTCCCCAAATCAATTTTATTTTAAATGATGGGTTCATCGAGCCAAATGTTGTTTGCATCCCTAATACGAATGTAGCAGAATCGGCTGAAGTAATGAAGAATATCGCTACTAGTAAGAGCGCGATAATCGATAAAATAAAGCCTAGCGGCATCTGATCAAATACACCGAATAAAAGCTGCTCTGTCGGTAAATCAACAAGCCCTTTATCTTTTGTCAAATATGTTTCAATCGCCGTCGTACCAAACGTAGCAAACCAGAAAATACTAACAAGTGTTGGTGCTAAAATAACACCCATTAAAAATTCACGGATTGTTCGTCCTTTTGAAATACGCGCAATGAAAATGCCGACAAATGGAGACCAGGACATCCACCATGCCCAATAGAAAATCGTCCAGCTGTTAATCCAATCACGGCTGCCCGCATCACCCGGTTCCATACGTAAACTCATTTGTACGAAGTTTTGTAAATAACTGCCGAGTCCTGAAGTAAAGTCGTTCATAATGGCAACAGTAGGACCAATAAATAAAGTCAATATTAATAAGACAGCTGCCAAATAGAGGTTCCAATTACTTAACAGTTGAATTCCTTTATCAAGACCGGTTGAAGCGGAAATGATAAACAATACCGTAACGATAACAATGATGATTAATTGAACAGTAAAGTTGATTGGAAGGTCAAATAAATAGGAAAGACCGCCATTAATTTGCTGTGCACCTAAACCGAGTGTTGTGGCAACACCGATTACTGTAGCGAAGACCGCGATAATATCAATTATATATCCAATAGGACCCTTTGTTTTTTCACCGAAAAGAGGAAAAAGTGTGGAACTTATTAAACCGGGTGCCCCTTTACGGAAATTGGAGTAGGCGAGTGCCAATGCGACTACACCATAAATGGCCCAAGCGGAAATTCCCCAATGGAAGAACGTGTATCGAAATGAATCTTTCAATGCTTGCTGGGAACCTTCAGGAGCCTGTGGGGAACTAATAGCAAAATGTGATAATGGTTCCGCTGCCCCCCAGAACACTAAACCAATTCCCATTCCCGCACTAAATAGCATCGCAAACCATGATGCATTGCTGTAGTCCGGCCGGTCAGTCGGCTTACCAAGACGTATGGCTCCAACAGGACTCAATATAAGGAAAACACAAAACGCAATAATGATTGCAACGACTAATAAATAATACCAGCCAAAATTATAAGTAAGTAAATTTTGAATGTTCTTGGTGACATTTTCTAATGTCTGTGGAGCAATTATCCCGACTAGAACAGCCAGCATTACTAACGTAAACGAGCTCCAAAAAACAATGCCTACTTTTTTCATTTTATAACCCCCGTTCAATAACTGATGAATTCATTTCCGAATTTGAAAAATAAACACTTTTTTTCATTTATTAATTGTAAAAGTATAATAAGTAATTCAATTTTTACAATTTGCTCTGCTTTAAAATGTTTATACACAAATGAAGCCAATCTTTCTTTATTTTTCCCCCGTTTTTGCTCCTTAAACAAAAATGAATAACTCTTTTAAAAATATCCTATACTTGTCAAAAAAGGGGGGAGTCGTATTGACACAAACAATGGAAATAAAGCAGGAAATTAAACGACTTAATAAGCAATTCCTCCATTCATCGGACTTTGTTGCAAAAGAAATTAAGCTTGGTAAAGAAGAAAACGTCATTTTATGTTATTACTCATCACTTGTTAATAAAAAGGATGTCGAACAAAGCCTTATTAATCTGAAGCAGTTGAATCGTTCTTCCTCGCAAGCAGATCAGGAAAAGAACCAACATACTGACAAACCGAAACAAAGTGATACAGAAGATAACGAAATTGATAAAGATGATGCACAAAATAAAGAGATAAGTGGTACACAAATTAATAATGATTATGCTGCAAAAAAACAACTGGCTAAAGATGAATCGGTAATAATCACTACTGAAAAATATGATGAGCAAAAACTGGTTGATTATGTTTGTAACGGTGAAACGTTAATTATCCTATTGCAGTCAAACCAAATGATACGTTTGAACAATGCAGAATTTGCCCACAAAACACCTGAAGAGCCTGAAAATGAGCAAATTCTAAGAGGATCGCATGAAGGTTTTGTTGAAAATTTTGAAGTGAATATGCAACTGATTCGAAAACGTATAAAAAATAATAAGCTTGTTGTAAAACAAATCACTCTCGGAAATGAGACTAAAACAACGGTTTACTATATGTTTGTGGAAAATGTAGTTGACAACGAGGCGCTTAAAACGGTAGAAAACAGATTAAATGCGGTTGATGTCGATATGTTTTATAGCATCGGGCAGCTTAGTGACTATTTGGAAGATCAAGTATGGTCTCCGTTTCCACAACTTTTGAATACAGAACGCCCAGATCGTGTTGTAGCAAATATTTTGGAAGGCAAAATCGCCATAATGACCGATTTATCACCAAATGCTCTCATTGGGCCTGTAACATTTTTTTCTTTTTATCAAACACCGGATGATTTTAACGCACGCGTATTTGTCGGAACATTTTATCGGCTGATGCGACTATTCAGTGTCTTTTCCGCCATTTTTTTGCCGGCATTTTATATAGCCATTGTAAGCTTTCATTTTGAAATTTTGCCGCTTGAACTTGCAAATAAAGTGAAGACGGATATTAACCAGATTCCATACCGGCCGCTTATAGAAGCGATGATTATGGAAATAACGATTGAATTGATTCGTGAGGCGAGTGTTCGACTGCCGAAATCGATTGGACAGACAATCGGTATTGTTGGGGGGCTTGTAATTGGGGAGTCGATTGTGAGCGCGGGGCTTGTATCAAATTTAATGGTAATTGTCGTAGCATTTACAGCAATATCAAGCTTTGTAGTCCCATCTGTCGAACTCAACACAACTATTCGAATGCTTCGTTTCCCATTTATGTTTTTAGCATCACTTTTTGGTTTCTTTGGAATTGTAATCGGAACATTTTTATTAGTTGTTCATTTATTGAATTTAAGCTCTTTAAAGCATCCCTATTTTTCACCCATTATTCCTTTTGATCCAGTTGGAGTGAGAAAGATTTTTTTCCGAGGACCTTATTATGGAGCAAATAGGCAGGCAAAAGATTTTTCAATGAAAAAGGAAGATAAAGCATGAGTGTACAGTTGACAAAGGCTCAATTATTTCTTCTGATGTTCGTTATACAAACTGGCTTTGTCTATATATCCGTTCAACATCAAATTATCGAGTATGCACATCGGGATGCTACAATTCAATATTTAATAATAGCTGTTGTTTTTTTCCTGCAATTATTATTTTATGAACGAATGCATCAATACCTCTATTTAAATAGTTTTGTAAAAGCGATTTATCTGATTTATTGGACGATTTATATTACGGTTTTTGTCAGTTATATTACGTATGTATTAACGATATGGGTGTTTCCAAATACACCTACATTGGTTTTAATAACAATATTTTTATCTGTATGTCTTTATGCCAGTATCAGTAGACCTGAAACTGCCGTTAATATAGGTGTTGTACTAATTCCAATGCTTTTATTGTTTTTAATATTCATGTTTTTAACAGTGCCGAGTTTGAATGTGACCAATTTGCTTCCTCTTTTTTATGATCGGTCAAATACTTGGTTTAAAGGTTTTATTTATTGTACTTATGCATTTGGCGGTGCGGAAACGTATATAATTCTTCGAAAGTATTTGGCGAGTAATGGGAAAATTTCCAAAAAGGCAATTTCTATTTATTTCATTATCTTAACAAGCTTTTATTTATTATCGATATCTTTTACTTTAATGTATTTTTCACTAAATGAAATTACACTCATTCCTGAACCAATTTTGTATATATTACACTCTGTTGAAGTGACATTTGTAAAACGGCTGGATTTGTTTTTTGTATATATTTGGCTTTCTTGGTCATTGGTTACAATTGTCAATTATGTACTTGTGATGCGCCTCGTATATTTTGAGAAAAAAATAAAATCACCTAAAATAAAGCTATTTATTTTTTTTACTGTTGTTGCCATAACAGCCAATTTACTTATCCGTTTTTCAATAATTGATTTTTTTAAAGTTTACTTAGTTTATGGTACTATTCTTTTCACCTTTTTGTTGCCGATGATTATTATTCTTTTCAATAGAGTGAGGGGGCGAACTTTATCCGAATCGGAAAAATCATCTTAATAATAACACCACTTATACTAGCGGGATGCTGGGATGAGAGGCTTTATAAGAATTCATCCGTCGTATCGCTTACAGGTATAGAAGGTGAAATAGGAGAATTGACTGCTTATTATGCCTATCCGGAAGCTACAGCAACAGAAATGAAAACCATTGTTATTACCGGTGAGGGGGTTTCACCTCGTGATGTACGTCAGGATGCAGAGCTAAAAGTTGAGCAGACGATGGATTTATCTGTTTTATCAACAGTTCTTATATCAGAGGATACCGCAGAACATAATATTTATGAGTATTTGGATATTTATTTTCGGGATGCAAATAGTCCGATAACATCAAAAATGGCAATTATACAAGGGGATTTAAAACCGTTTTTTGAACTAAGCGAAAATAAGCAAAGTACCGCAGGAGAATTTTATGACCGTTTTATTACAAGTCTGGAAGATAACTCTTTTGTTATACCTTATACATTGCAAACCGCTTCTACTGTAATTTTCGAAGATGCTCAGGATTTGGCTTTGCCCTACTTGAAAATGGGTGAGGATAATCGTCCCAAAGCAGAAGGGGTTGCCTTATTTTCAGGTAAATCATTTACTGGCAAGACTTTAAACGCTGATGAAGGAGTATTATTAAGTATTTTAAATGACTCACTTGGTTTTTCAACGCGTATTGCTCATTTATATAAAGATAGTCCTTTAACTGTCCGGGTAAATAAATTAAAAAGAAAGCTTAATATAACAGAAAATAAAATTGTAATTGATTTGAAAATCGATTTTATACTTTCTGAATTCCCTCAGGATAATATAGATAATGCAAATATAAGAAAAGAGCTGGAAAAATTTCTTCAGGAAAAGATTGAGCAAGATTTGAACGAAGTCATTAAAAAATTGCAAGAAGCAAAGAGTGATGCCATAGGACTTGGTCGCAGTGTTCGAGCATTTCATCCGGAATGGTTTAAAAAAGATTGGAACGAGCGTTTTTCAGAATGGGATATTTCGGCTAAGCTAAAAGTAGAAATTGTGAAAACGGGTATATTGGAGTAACTGTAAACAACAAAAACACAGTTGAATATTTGAAAAGGAGTGTCATCGATGGAAAAAAATATGAACTACGGCAACGATTATAAATTTATTCCTGCTACATCTGTACAAAGTGGTGTGAGCCAGGAATTATTGCCAGACTTGTACGCACATACAATTCAAATCGCCAATATTGCTTTTTACAGTTGTCCAGGAAGTAACGACTTTGTCTTAATAGACGCGGGGATGCCGAAAAGTGCAGAAGAAATTATTTCTGTAGCGGAAAAAAGATTTGGCAAAAATGCAAAAGCAAAAGCAATTATTTTGACACATGGACATTTTGATCATGTAGGCGCAATTATTGAACTTGTTGAGCACTGGCAAGTACCGGTTTTCGCTCACAAATTAGAACTGCCGTATCTAACGGGCTTAGAAAATTATCCGGAGCCGGACTCTACTGTTGATAGTGGGTTAGTTGCTAAAATGTCACCGATGTTCCCGAATGAAGCGATCGACTTAGGGGAATCTGTCCAGGAACTTCCTCCAGATGGTACCGTACCTTTTATGGAAGGATTTAAGTGGATTCATACACCGGGACATACACCTGGACATGTTTCGTTATTTAGGGAGCGCGACGGAGCACTTATTGCAGGGGATGCATTTGTTACGGTCAAGCAGGAATCCTTATATAAAGTATTTACCCAGGAAAAAGAAGTGAATGGACCACCGAAGTATTTGACGCCGGACTGGGTCGCAGCTTTTGAATCAGTAAAAAAGCTGGCAGCGTTAAATCCTTCTGTAGCGGTTACAGGACATGGGGTGCCGATGAGCGGGCCGGAGCTAAGCAAGGGGCTGCGTAAACTTGTCGATGATTTTGATCAAATAGCATTGCCAAAGAATAAGAAATAAGATAGTTTAATACAAAAAAATCATCCGTTTACTCAGCTAATGAGCAAATGGATGATTTTTTAAAGTATATAGATAGTGGGGTTCAAATTAATTATTCAAATCATATAACCCAGGGCTATGTTCATTTGGCATGTCCGGCATTAATGGCACAGGGAAACCTACTGGGGGCGGTGTTACTTGATATTGTCCGCCATTTCGGCTTGGAGATTGTCCTTGGAGAATTTCACCTATTCTTGTCGGATCCAGACGGAAGTTAAATTGACAGTTATGGTAACCCATATCGACAAATTTCCGGCATTCCGGATATTTGTTGATATCATAATTCGGTACCGGGAATAGTTTGCCCCAATTTACACCTAATGTTTCGAGTGCTTTGGCAAAAGCGTTTTGATGTGCGTTATCACGAACAATCAAAAATGCGAGCGTTTCACGGAACGTTTGGTTTGAGCTCATTTCATAAATTCGAGTTTTTTGCAGTACTCCTGTAGATTCCAATACGAGGTTATTCAGTAAATCGGCGATGAGGTTGCCGTGTGAGTAAACCCATGATCCATTCCATGGATTTCCTGCTGCATCTACAGGCAATGATGCTTGTGCGCCCATAATGAAATGGTGGGGATTTGCATGGCGGACCGCTTCATCTAATGGGGATTGGTCCATTCCATTGTTACCCGGAGCTGATGACTCTCCGGAATCGTTCAATAGCTGATTGATTGTATTTTGAACAAGCTCGACGTGGGCAATTTCTTCTAAGAAAATACCGCGCAGCAAGTCTCTAAATTGAGTATCTTTTCCTCGGAAATTGGAACTTTGGAAGAAAAATTGCATCATTGTGCGCATTTCCCCATAATGTCCGCCTAAGATTTCCTGTAAAACGCGGGCAGCTGCCGGATCTGGTTTATCCGGTTTAATAATATTGATCAGTTCTTCTTTGTAGTAGTACATAGTTTCCCTCGCTTCTTTCATGGTATTTCATAAAGAATGCATTTTTCACATCCTTCTGAAAGTAGTATGTTCAATTCAAAGGAAGGCATGCCAATTTTTTTATAATTAAAGTTAGAAGGTACTAACTTTAAAGAATTAAATATTACGATTATATTTCATAGGACTACTTTTCGGGAAATAGGGTAGAAAAGTAACAGAGATGGTTGAGTATAACTAATCTTGTGGAACTTGCTATTTTGGAATTAGGAGGATGTAAATTGGAGAACAACAATAAAAAAGCCGAGCAATTGAAACAGTTTACTACGAAAGATGAAGGTCAGCCGCTAACAACGAATCATGGATTAAAGTTAACGAATGACGAGCATTCATTAACGATAGGTGAACGTGGCCCAACAATTATGGAGGACTTTCATTTTCGTGAAAAAATGACCCATTTTGACCATGAACGTATTCCGGAACGAGTAGTACATGCCCGAGGTTCGGGGGCGCATGGTGTATTTGAAAGTTATGGCGATGCATCAGATATAACGATGGCTCATTTTTTAGGAGAGAAAGGTCGCCAAACACCTGTCTTTGTTCGATTTTCAACAGTAGCAGGATCACGAGGTTCAGCAGAAACAGTTCGTGATGTACGAGGATTTGCGACGAAGTTCTATACAGAAGAAGGGAATTATGATTTAGTAGGAAATAATATACCCGTTTTCTTCATTCAAGATGCGATTAAATTCCCTGATTTCGTTCATGCGGTAAAACCGGAGCCGCATAATGAAATTCCTCAAGCGCAAAGTGCTCATGATACATTTTGGGACTTTGTTGTCAGTAATGAAGAGACTGCACATATGACCATGTGGCATTTGTCGGATCGTGCAATTCCAAAAAGCTATCGAACAATGGAAGGATTTGGAGTCAATACATTCCGCTTTGTCAATGCCAAAGGGGAAGCCCACTTCGTAAAATTCCATTGGAAACCTGTATTCGGCGCTCATTCTTTAGTATGGGATGAAGCTCAAAAAATTGCGGGGAAAGACCCGGATTTCCATCGCCGTGACCTTTACGATAATATTGAAGCCGGAAACTTTCCTGAATATGAACTTGCTGTTCAGCTAATTTCACAAGAAGATGAGTTCAAATTTGATTTCGATATTTTAGATCCGACGAAAATTTGGCCGGAAGAATTGATTCCTCTTCGCAAACTCGGAAAAATGACATTGAATCGAAATACTGATAACTTCTTCGCAGAAACAGAACAAATTGCTTTCCATGTAGGGCATGTTGTACCGGGAATCGATTTTTCAAACGATCCTTTATTACAAGGCCGTTTATTCTCTTATACAGATACACAACTGATTCGATTAGGCGGGCCAAACTTCCATGAATTGCCGATTAATCGTCCTGTATGCCCATTCCATAATAATCAGCGTGATGGGTATGGTCGAATGACGATCAATAAAGGACGTGTGGCATACGGGAAAAACAGTTTACAAAACAATACACCGCATGTAGTGACGCAAAAGGAAGGCGGCTATGCTCATTACCAGGAAAAAATCGAAGGACGAAAAGTACGAGCTCGAAGCTTATCGTTTGAAGACCATTATAGCCAAGCGCGTCAATTCTGGTTAAGCCAAACGGATGTGGAAAAACAGCATATTATAAATGCTTTCAGTTTTGAACTTGGGAAAGTAGAAACAATCGAAATCCGCAAAGCAGCAGTCGATATGTTTGCTCGTGTTGACCGTGCAATGGCTGAGCAAATTGCACAAAATATCGGGGTTACACCACCAGATGAATCAATCCAGCAAGTTGCGGATCAACAGCCATCTGATGCTGTGAGTATCTTAAAAAATCAGGTACCATTTTTAAAATCGAAAAAAGTCGGTATTATTGTTGATACAAGCAGCAATTTGGAAGAACTGATAACTCCTTTGGAAAACGAAGGCGTTACAGTTGAGTTGATCAGTGATAAACAAGGAAGAATTGGTGAGCGTGAAATTGATCACACGCTGGAAACGGCAGATCCTGTACTTTATGATGGTCTAATTGTTGCTGCAAATTTTGAAAGTGTCGTGCCTAAACGTAAAGTTCAACGATTTGCTGATGAAATTTTCAACCATTATAAAGCATTAGGGTATGCTTCAACTGAAATTTTAGATAAAGACTATGCAAATGCACCTGGTGTCGTAGCAGGTATTTCAGAATTTGTAGAAGCATTGAAAAAAGGTCGCCACTTTGACCGAACAAATGCAACGGGTTGATTATTCTTAGAAGATTTAAGAATTACAAAGACCCAAAAAACATTTTTCTCATTGAGAAAAATGTTTTTTTATTGAACTATGTTTCAATCTATACCTCTATTTTCCTACTCACTCTCTAAAAAATGAATATTTTGAATAATAAAATATCGTAATAAAAGTATGCTATAATATTAAAATTGTAATTAATTTTGTGTCGGAGGAGGGATAACTAGGGAGAAATTTGAAAAGGGCTATAATAATCGGAAAAGTCGAAATGGGGAACATGGCCTTAGTAATTATTTTAAGAAAATACATATTGATCGAAGGATTAAAAGGGGAGTTAGACGTGTGAAAAATATATTGAAAATTGCAAGCGCTTTTATTGGCGTGATCGTAGGCGCAGGATTCGCTTCAGGACAAGAAATACTGCAATACTTTACGAGCTTTGGAATACTCGGGATATTCGGAGCTATTTTATCAACGGTACTGTTTTCGGGTATTGGTATGCTTTTAGTATGGCTTGGCAGTTATACAAAAACGACATCTCATAAAGACGTTATTTACAGAATTAGCGGGCGATATCTTGGAACTGTAATCGATTTTATTCTTATTTTTACGTTGTTTGGTGTAGGTGTCGTGATGCTGGCTGGAGCCGGTTCGAACTTAAATCAACAGTTTGGTTTACCGGTCTTTGTAGGTACGACTCTTATGACAATACTCGTATTACTAACAGGTTTTTTGAAAGTAAATCGGGTTGTTGCCATTATAGGAAGCATTACGCCGATTCTCATTATTTTTGTTATATTTATTGCGATCTACAGTTTTCTAACGATGAGTGGAACTTTTACATCGTTAAACGATGTAGCGCAAGCAACACCGACTACTTTACCAAACTGGTTTATTTCCAGTATTAATTACGTTTCATTTAATATCGCGGTTGGAGCTTCAATGTCAATTGTAATGGGCGGAGCTGAAAAAAATCCAAAAACGGCAGCGATAGGCGGATTGGTTGGAGGACTTATTTTAGGAATTCTCATATTATTAATTCATTTAGCTATTTTCTCGAAAATCGAAGAAGTTGGCACGTTGGACATGCCGATGCTAGGAATTGTGAGTAATTTATCGCCGACACTAGGTATTATCATGTCATTAGTTATTTTCGGCATGATTTATAATACAGCGGTTGGAATGTTCTTTTCTTTTTCAGCACGTTTTGCGGAATCAGGAACACAGAAATTTAAAACTTTCTTTACGATTACAATGATTGTTGGTTATTTGGCAAGTTTTGTAGGCTTTACTGGTCTAGTGAGTTATTTCTATCCTCTGATTGGTTATTTGGGGATTATCCTCATCCTTGCTTTAGTGGCAGCACCCTTTATTATTAAGAAACAAGAAGCACGATAATTTTCTATCTATATATGCAAAAAGCTACCTTTTTCTGATAAAGAAAATTGGTAGCTTTTTGCTGTATTAAAAATTTGATTTTCATTTTAGTACCCACAGTTTTAACGGATTAAGTGTCATATATAATTGACTAAGTTAATTTATATGTTACAATATTAGGTGAAAGGTATTTTTTTCCTGACTTTATCATGACAGCAGTTTCAACAAAGTGACATCGATTTTAGGAAGGGAGGGTGTTGAATTGAAAGATATTCAAATACAAAACTGTGTAAAATTAAGAAGAACTGAATTGGGCAATTTAACACAAAGTGATTTAGCAAAGCAAATTGGTGTCACGAGACAAACGATGAATTTAATCGAAGCACAAAAGTATAATCCTACAATTAAAGTATGTTTGCTGATTGCGAATGCACTGGATACTTCTATTGAAAAATTGTTTTGGATGGAGGAAGAATCATGACAAAGTTATTCACCTATATCCCGGTTCTTTGCTGTATTATTGTTATTTTATTTATTGAAAGTTCATTATTGAAATGGATTCTGTTAGCGGGAATCGGTTGTTTAATGATATTTGCGAAGTATAAGCGAGGTAAATTAATGAACGACGAGCTCGAATTTGATGATCGCGTAAACGCAAATATTTCGAAATGGTCATTACGAAGCATGATTATGTTAAATACACTGCTCATACTGATATTAGTGATTGGAAGTAAAGGGGACATGAATTGGACGATAAATATAGAATTGATTTTGGTGTATTTGGTAGCTACACTTTGCATTCCATTCTATATTATTCCAGCAGTTATAAAAAACTTTTAGGGGGACTGGGAAATGGAGATGAATTTGGTTTTAATTGGCGTAGTATTTTTAGTGCTGGGTTATTTAGTCGGAGTTAAAAAATTAACATGGCTATTAGCGGGGTATAATGAAAAGCGAGTAAAAGATAAAAATAAATTGGCTCTACTTGTCGGTGGAACATTTGCTTTACTAGGCATAGGAATCGCCATAAGCGGATTTGCAGGCATACAACAAGCAGAAACGATTATGTATGTTACAGTGGGCATCATCTTACTTGAATTGGTATATGTTAATGTAAAAATGGTTGATTAAATTTTACCCGGCCCCTTTATTGTACTTAGGAAAGCCGGGTATTTTTATTTTTTCCGTATTTGATAATCAATATGTAAAAACTTCATACCAAACAGTTTCATCTCATGGGTTGCGGTAAGGGTTCCTTGTTGTTCTTTAATCACAAAGTACTCATGTAACGGCAATTTGAATACATAAGAGCCGATCGCCAAATACGTACCGGCATCGCCTTGTCCATCACTTGTTAAGTACAGTGCACAGTCTTTTACGGAAAGCTGCAATATACCGTGCATTGTAGAGAAGGGCAGGGGCAAAGCAATATTCATATAGGTATTGGAGGCATCATGATGCTTCGAATATATCGCGTTGAATACCGGGTCACCATTAATCGATCTTTGCCAGACGCGCGGCTTTTCTCGGCCGTCATTTTGCGGATCAACTTGCCAAATTTTTCCGTCCATCACAATCGATTTTGAAGAGAACGGTAAATTCAGCTGTCCCATTTTCCTGCTAATGAACTGATACACAAAAGCAAAAGGTTTAAACCAAGCAGCCCATTTAACAGACGCTTTTAATTCAAAGTTTGTAGTACGTTCATAAAACTCACTAACCAATTCAGGAATGTTCTCTTTATTAACATAAGATGCCATATCATCGACCAATCCACAAGCCGGTTTGTTTGTTGGAGAAAATCGCCCGCGAATTTTACTTATTGGAAATGTATAGTCACGATGTTTTGAAGGTGGCAGCAATAAGCTCCAAGCGATCAATACAGAAATACCAAACCCTAAACAATTTAAAAGACCATGGAAGTCTAGCATATCCGGAATATCAACAAGATTCGTTCCTGTTAAATTGCTGTATGCGTATAAAAGCGACCAAATAATTGTAAAGCATAATGTCAAAAATGCCAGTCGGATAAACAGACGCTGCACACGCGGCAATGGCCATTTCATAACAAAAAAGCTAATGCTGAAAATGGCGACTACATATAGGCTAACAAAAATGATTTCAACAATCCTTGAAAAGGTAATCCCGACAGCTACTAGCATTGGTCCTGCAGCGATTACGGCGCAGCAAAACTTGTAATAGCGGGTCATATGAAGACGCCCAATCAAACCGACTGTAATGCATAGCAGAAAGGCCGAGTAATGAAAATGAATAGCGGTCAGCCATGTAATAATCGGACTGAACCCTGTATTCAGCTGCAGATGAAATGCCAAAAACCAAAGTCCACCCATCACAATATATATTAGACCGATATCTATCATCATTTCAGCTGTATTGACAAAGCCTCTTCTCAAAAATCGTTTGACCCCATGGGAGGCAATAATAAGGGTACTTAGTAAGTAGGTAAGTACACAAAGCAGGATGAGGAAATCGTTTTGTGTGAAATATAGTATTGTAACTGCAAACTGACCAGTTGCAATAATGAATTTTTGCCAATTTTTCAGTAAAACTAACTGTTCCAGTATGACTGGAACAAAGATTAGTTGAGCTAGCGTCAAATAATAATGCATAGATGTTGGTGCGTTAAATAATAGAAGCCAAGCCATACTAACAAGGCCAATGATTGTTAAAGGTCTACTGAGCACAAGGCGTAAATTGACCAGCATACATCATCATCCTTCCAATAAGATCATTATAAATGGAGACATGAATCGTATACACATCGAGCACATCATCATACCCTTCCGTTACAACAACTCGGCCTGTCAGTTTCTTCGGCAAGCCAACTTCTTTTTGACCGATTACGGCACGCTGTTCTGCGGAGCGGATCATTAAGGAACCGTCCTTTGTAACATCCATTTTTAAATCGGAGTAGAATAATGCCGGATCCCCTAAATAATCTTTTACGATTTGCCGTTCCAAATCGACTGTCATCGTTGCATTGAATTTGCGCATTGCCAGTGGAAAATGGAAAGTGCGCTCCCAATAGACTTCGGCTTCCTTTTCATTGTTCATTCTTGCGGTATTCGTTATTGTAAAAGGAATTTCCTTGCCGTATTCGGGAAAAAGGAAATTTGTTTTCGTAAACAATTGATACATCGGTCGTAAAAAACGTGGTCCGGAATGAATAACTTGCATTGTTCCTTGTGCATGAAATGGTTTGCCTAATGGAAGGCGATATCTTTCCTGCAACTTTGGATGCAACCTGTTAAAATCATTGGCAAGCAATGTTTCGTAAATCATATTAAGCACCTCTTTTTCGTTTGCAAAATCTTGCTGTCGGTAATTCTTTTGTCAGCAGTAAAGTAATAATTGAAGCAACCCACAAACCAATGTTAAATGTAACGACATTAAATGGAGCTGTTGCAACAGAAGGTGCGGCAATAATTGCGCTTAATGTCAGCAATGGGAATAATAAAATTTGCGCCTTTATTAGCAGCGGTTGCAATTTCGGGATCAAAAAGAGTAACCCGATGATCATCTCCAAAATACCTATCCAAATAATGGCCGTTGATGCTTGACCTAACGTTAGCGGTGACAGTTTCATCAGCATATCAATTTCAAGCGGATGCTTCATCCATACTTTCGGAATGAGACCTTGGTAGAGCCATGTAAAACTGAACAGGAAGCACAGTAAATAATAGCTGAAAAATCGCCGGTATTGGGTTGCCGGTTTTTCTCCGATTTCAATCCACCTAGCCAGTACATTAAAACTAAGTGCAGTTGCCCAACCGATAACAGGGCGGAACAGTAGATCAAATAATTGCCCGAATCGACCGAACCGGCCGTCATAGTCGTACTGGGTCAGAAAGGTTACGCGGTCGCCATTCGGGATATATTGCCAATAGCCGCGTCCTTCCTTAATAGGGGAAATCAGTTGCGGTGTCCCGAAATGGAGAGATGAGGTTCTAACACCACTTGCTTTTTCATGTGTACCTTTACTTTCACCCCAACCTGCAACTGACAGGCCCGGCATTATTTTAGTTGTATATGTAAAAGTTTGAGGCGCGTCCACATGCTGTTTTTCATTGTAGATGATGGATGTAAAACGTAAATCCCATTGTTCATGCAGGTCGGGCTGTTGTGTATAATGCCATACTTCTTCAATCGAGCTGTCTATTACGGTTTCCACATAAATCGGCTTTTTCTTCAAGACATTCAGCTCCTCTATCAAAATGTATTTACTTATTCATCATACCTTAATATCTTTACTGTGATTAGTCAGAATTTAAAGGGAATGAATTTACCGGAAAAAATGTTAATCTATTACTTTATCAAGTATTATAAGAGTGGATAGATCAAGTAACCGATTTTAAGGGAGGAAGCAATGGACTTTATTTTGGATTATAAGTGGTTTTTCCTCATTACTGCAGAAGTTGTATTCTGGGTATGTGCGATTGCCTTTTTGCTCTTGCGCTACTGGTTTCAGCTAAAAAAGCTGAGTTTATTCGTTTTTATTATTTTTATCGTAAATGATTTATGGATTGCGCTTTTGGCTTATTTTGATTATCAGCGAACAGGTGAATTTTCGATTTATCAAATTATTATTGTCATCATTATTGTGTATGCGATGACATTCGGGAAATCCGACTTTAAAAAGCTCGATGCCTTTATAAAAAGGTGGGTTGCTAAAAAACGAGGGGAGCCGATCAATGAATCACTCCAACCTGTTAAATTGTATGGTAAGGCTTATGCGATACAAGAATGGAAGCAATTTGCGGGGCATTTCGTAGTTTTTGTCCTTGTTCATATAGGATTTGCTATTGCGGTCGGCTTTTCAGACAGTTTGCAGCAAACGCCCCTGAATGAATTATTCGGAATGTGGTTTGATGACGAGAACGGTAATTTCCCTTTTAACAATGAAGGGATCAATAAATTCAGTCAAGTATGGCTGCTTATTCTTACCATTGATTTTGTAATTACATTATCGTATACATTATTTCCGAAAAAAAAATCATAAAAGTGATATTTTAAATCCGGCGAACCAAACATTTTAAATTTAACAAATAGCCACTTGTATAAAACGAGGGTCAATCAAGGAATGGGGACTTAACTTGAGAAAACTATTATCATTAATGTTTGTTTCAGCAATAATATTAGCAGCTTGTAGTTCATCAGAATTGAGTATTACGGAAGTGCAAAAAATTCCTACAAAAGTGCAAGAGATTATTGATACCGATTACACATTGCAGCTGATTAATGACAGTAAAAGCGATGAGAAGTATATTATTTATCAATCTGCAGGAACAGTAACAGCTGAAATTGAAGAGAGGGGTAACATATTAGATATAAAGTTGGAGACTGAAAACGAAGAACATAGTGAGTTAAAACAATACGTCTATAAAATTACTCGTGGTGATGCACAGTATGATTCAATTAATGTAAAAATAAACGGTCAAGATACACCTATAGGTAATTCCACAGGTTTTTAAAGAGTCGGCTAGGTTAGATGGAGGAAATTTTGAAGAAATTATTAATAGTGTTTGTTATACTAATTTCATTTTTTATTGTAAAGGGATTTAATAGTAATTCCCCTAATCAAATCAAAGCGGATTACTTCGATATCGGTTATGGGCAGAGCTTGTATGAGGGTCTAAACAAAGTAGATAAAGAAACGGTCCAGTCACTTGTGAAGGCTTACAATCAAATTGAAGATAGTGGACAGACAAACGTGGAAATTGATTATGATAAGGCGTTAACGATCCATTTTATTTATAATGACCAAATATCAGGGACTTTAGTGATCGATGATATGGGGATTTTCCATCTGGGAGATCGTTCTGGAAATTATCAAATCGATGCAAATAATGATATTTATGAAAATGCATTAGACATTTATAATGAAGTGAAGAAACAATATTAAATTTTCGTTATAGAGACTTTATAAATTAAAACTATTACTATGCAATAAAAATCCCTTTTGATTTATTCAAAAGGGATTTTCTAAACACTTTTTATGGGAGAAGATATATTGGCTATATTATCGCTTAAAAATTTCAGTCAATGCTCTGCCATCTGTATTTCTAAAGTCCAAATCTAAAATATGCGCAATTGTCGGACCGATATCAACGACACAAGCTTCGCCAATGTGAGAACCGGCTATAACACCGTTGCCGGAAATAATAAGGTTGCTCGTATAATCGGGTTTGTTTGGTGAGTAGCCGTGTGTCGCATACTTTTTGCCGAGTGCATGTAAGTCGATGATAGCTTCCTGTAAATGGTCATCTTCAAAGGCATACCCTTCTTTTGCTTCAATCATATATCGGAATGTACTGGCTATATGAAATTCCTGCAATTCCTGAGTACCTAAAATGGCTTCGATACCGAAAGATTCTTTCCGTGCAGCATCCTGTAAAATGGTAAGGGCTATTTGTTCTGCTTCCGTATCGTCTTGCTGTACATGTAAATAAGCGGCTCCACCTGCACCTTGAACATATGCGCGCCAATGCCATTTTCCGTTTTTCTCATAAATAAGACCTTCTTCGTATAAAATCCGATTCAAATACACTTTGTACTGAACATCGAGCTGACTATGGTCTCCGACGATTATAAAAGTCGTTTCTTCATAAATATCTGCATCTTTTGTCGCCTGGACAAGCTCTCCTATCCGGCGATCCATCCGTTCAATGACTTCTTCAATATGAGGTCCAATTGTTCCATGTAAATGCTTCGTATCATCGAGATCAATTAAATGCATTAAAAGTAAATTCGGCTTTTTCTTTTTAATCGTATCTACTGCACATAGGGTTGTGAAATCATCCAAATAAGGCTGCTGAATCCCTTGCCGAACTTTTCCGTACTTCATTTCCATTTGCAATGTAAACAATTTACTGCCGCTTTTCAGTATTTTTAATGCCTGATTTTCATTTTTTATCGCTTTTATTTCAGGGATATTAAAGTTAATATCAGCTTTTCCTGATACTGGCCACAAAAGCCCGGCTGTCGTTAGTCCTTTTTCTCGAGCTGCTTCATATACAGTTGGAGCTTGGATATCACTGCGGAACCAGTGCCAGTTTTGCTCGTTTTCAGGGACGAAAGGCTGAAACGGATTATTATGGAAAACCCCGTGCCGGTCTGGATAGACACCAGTCACATAGGAACTGTGTATGACATACGTGAGGGTTGGGTACACACTTTTCAGTAAATTTGTAGAGGCCCCTCGTTCAATCAGTTTGGCTAAATTCGGTTTAGACGCTGCACTTTCCCAATTATCCTTAGAAAAGGCGTCATACGAAACAACAATCACATAATTACTTTTATTCTGCATCTGATCACCTTACTAATTTAGTTTGTTCATGCGCATCTTTTGGCAGCATTAAAAAGACTATGAGCCCAATTATGAATAGAGGGATAATCGATAAAATGCTATATCGGGCATCACCAGTCATCGTTGTTGTCAGTGCCATTAGAAAAGGTCCGATAATTGCAGCAAATTTACCGAAAATATTATAGAAACCGAAAAATTCGTTGGAACGCTCTTTCGGAATAATTTTACCATAATAGGAACGGCTTAATGCCTGAATACCGCCTTGAGCAGATCCAATCATAATCCCTAAAATAAAGATATGCCACATTTCCGAAATGAAAAATGCTGCGATACAGGCGATGACATAAGTCGTTATCCCGACAATAATTAATGCCCGTGTCGAATATTTTTTAGCAAGCGACCCATAAAGCAGCGCAAACGGGAACGCTACAATTTGAATGACGAGTAAAATGGCCAAAAGCATAAAGGTATTTAATCCATCGGAACCTAAAACACTTGTCGCGTACGGAACAACCATTTTTATAATTGTATCGACACCATCGATATAGCAGAAATAAGCGATTAAAAACATGAATACTATTTTATAGTCTTTAATATTTAAAAAGGTTTGACCTAGACGTTTGAAACTATTGCCGATCGGATTTGGTTCGGGTTCTATATAGTGGCGCTGTTTGACGTCTTTAATCATCGGAATCGTCAGTAATCCCCACCATAGCGCGGTAATACAAAATCCGATTTGATATCCGATCGCTGCATCCATCCCCATGATTAAGATGACGACTAAACTAATCCCAAATGGAATGACACTTGAAATATAGCCGAAAGCAAAGCCGGATGACGATACTTTATCCATTTTCTCATCTGTCGTCACATCGACCAAGAAAGAATCATAGAAAATATTGGCGCCGGCAAAGCCGATACATGAAAGAATGTACATGACGATTAAAAGCTGCCATTGCCCGCTATCCGGTGAAATAAATGTAAAGGAAAGAGTAGAAATAATGCCGACTAACGCAAAAAATGTGAAGAAACGTTTCTTCTTGTCCTTATAATCAGCAAAGGCTCCTAAAATAGGACTAAGAACGGCGACAAATATACTTGCGAGTGAATTGAAATAGCCTAAATCCATGTTGTTCACACCTTGAAACATCCCAAAGACAATGGGGAAAAGGGCGGTCGTGATCGCAATGGAATAAGCAGAATTCCCGCAATCGTATAAAATCCAGGACTTTTCTTCTTTTGTCAGCTTCACTTACATAAAACCTCCCAACCTACTATTTTCAGTCATTATACCATTATCTTGAAATTAATAAGTGGAACCAAACAGAAATTTCATATTAAAGAAATATTCTTTACGCAAACTCTGTATAATGGAAGTTATCTCTAAAAATTTACAGGAGGCGGGCTATGGCAAGAATTATTAACTATTTTCATCCACTTGTATGGATCATATTAAGTGGGACGATTTTTGTACGGACTGCGAGCTTTATGGCAATCCCGTTTTTAGCTTTATATTTACATAATGAACTTCAAGCCTCGCCTTTATTAATCGGGGTTACTATTGGGATTGCCCCTCTGTTTTCAACATTCGGCGGATTAATCGGCGGCTATTTAACCGATCGATTCGGACGAAAAGTGGTTATTGTTATTACGGTCTTTATATGGAGCCTTACATTCGTTGGGTTTGCACTAGCTCCTTCAGCTGGTTACTTTGTCGTGTTGAATGCGGTGAATGGGTTATGCCGCTCATTTTTTGAACCGGGTACTCAAGCTTTGATGATTGATTTTACGGAAGATCCGAAAAAAAGACGGTTATTTTCTGTACGCTACACGGCCATTAATATTGCGGCCGTTATGGGTCCATTGCTTGGTGTATGGGTCGCAAGCTTATCAAGCCCGGCGACACCTTTTATGATTACCGGAATAATGTATGCTTTGTATGGCATATTTTTACTCGTCGTGTTAAATCGATATGAAATGAAACAAAAAAGACTTGGTTCAAAACAACAAATCCGATCGGTACTACAAGCAGTTTTCCATGACCAGAAACTGTTATTGTTTATCGCGGGAGGCATTTTGATTACGGTCGGTTATTCCCAGTTCGACTCGACACTGCCGCAATTCATTAATATGAATGTGGAGGATGGGGTGAAGCTCTTTTCCTATGTGATTGTCGCAAACTCCATTACAGTGCTGGCATTTCAGCTGCCATTAACAGTATTAAGCGAAAAAATTTCAATTTACAGTTCGCTGAAAATTGGCGTCGTCATTTTTGCTGTCGGATTATTTCTGTTTGGTGTTTCCGATAGTTCTTGGATGTTCATTGCGAGTATGATTGTGTTTTCAGTTGGAGAGATTTTCTGTTTTCCGATGATGAACGCGGTTATTGAGGAAATTGCACCTGAGGATCAGAAGGGAACATATCTTGGTGCGTCACAGTTTAAGAATATAGGAGGATTTATCGGACCAATTATCGGTGGCTGGCTGTTAACGGTTTATATAGATTATATGTTTGCGATTATTTCATTAATCATGCTTTGCAGTATTTTTATATATAACCGCGCTCAAAGACTGGCTTGAAATGTTGAACAATCGGTAAGTAATAAAACAAATGGGCAGCTCATAAAGTAAATCAGGTTCCTATAATGAAAAAACTTGATTAATAGAACTTCGTTAAGTACAATGAACACTTTGAATACATAAGAAGTTCGCGGTATATTCCGTTAAAAGACTTTACAACAAAGAGGTGACAACATGAAAGGTCGAACACATTTAACAATTGGTTTAGGAATCGGAGCAGTCGCATCTGTCAGTCAAGAACCAGAAATGATCCCGGTCGTTTTAGCTGTATCCGCTGTGGCTTCGCTTGCTCCGGATCTGGACGGAAACAACTTGTTGAATAAACATGTAACGAAGACGGCGAAAAAAATAAAAAAGGGCGGACAAATGGTCGGTGGAATCATAATGCTTCTGTCCTTGGCAGCCTACTTAAATCTTTTGCCTTTTCTGGATGGTGAATGGTTTACCCAACAAAATAAACTGCTGTTTTTAGCACTGGGTGCAATTATTATCGCATTGTCCATGAGAAGTCAGGAAACGCTGAAAAATATTTTAATGACCATTTTAAGTTTATTCCTTCTGTATTATGCAATTACCGATGAGCTGTGGTGGCTCGTACTGTTTGCTGTATACATAGGGGCAGCTGGATGGTTTCCGCATCGAGGGTTTACCCATACAATTTGTGCAGTGGTCTTTTGGGCATATATGTCCCATCTGCTGGAAGTGAGTACAGGCGCGGAAAATTTAGCAATCATCTCAACGATGGCGTATTTATCTCATATTTTAGGTGATATGATGACGGTAAAAGGGGTTAAATTTCTCGCTCCGATTACGAATAAAGTATTTAAAATACGAATATAGATTTTAGGGGAGGTCTTTCATCAGTTTCAATGAACTGTCGGGAGATCTTTTCTTTATTTAGTTAATTATTATTCAACTGCATAAGCTATAATAAATTAAATGTTTACAATAATTTCTGCCCAATACGGATGTTAGAGGAAGGTGAATTATGATTGAAATGCATCGGAGAAATTCATTATTGCTTCTATTAATAAGTATTTTTTATTTTACACATATAATAATTAATATTTTTATTGAAGGAATAGAGAGTATATTTCCTCCAGCAATGTTTTTTGGAGTATTTGGGCTTATCATGATATTGCTGATTCAAAAGAAAGTGAATGCCAGATTTACAATGTATGTAATGATCGGCAGTATGTATATTTATTTTTATTACTTGCTTAATGAATCTCCGTATTTAGTAAATTATTTCTTCATGTGGCTCGCACTTCCGCTAAGTGCCATTTATCAACAGATAAAAGCCGTATTGATGGCAGGGGTCGCTTCGATTATTCTTACATTCTATTCATTTTTTTACCTTCACGATGATATTTTTCCGAATGTCATTCAGGAAGACTTTATTTATTTAGTACTGTTTGGAATATTTATAACCATTTTCCTCATTGTTTTCATTCTTAAAGTGAGGGAGGCCAACGACAAGTTACAAGATTTAGCCTACCACGACCCTTTAACCGGAGCAGCAAACCGTTCAATGCTTAAGGAAAAGTTTGATTTGATGAAGCATGAAAATGTCGACTCACTTGCAGTATTGTTCCTTGATATGAACGGCTTTAAAAAAATAAATGATACATATGGACATGAAGTTGGGGATCAATTACTGCAGATTATTGTTTTGAGGATAGATGGCGTATTAAGAGAGACGGACTTACTTTGCCGATTGGGTGGAGATGAATTTGTCATTTTAACGGCTAATATTAATCAATCGATCGTAAAAAAGATTACCGATAGAATAAAATCTGCACTTGAGAAACCAATGATTTTAGATCAATATATAATTCATGTTTCGGCAAGTATTGGATCATACTTTACAATAGAAGTTTTAGATGCAAATTTAGATGAGATGATTAAAGAAGCCGATCGAGCGATGTATAAAGAGAAAGAATTAAGAGGTTTGCCAGACGATACGATTAACTAATTCAAAATCAAAAGCCGTTCAAATTTGAACGGCCTTTTTTGTGTCTGCTTCGTTGCCGTTGTTCTTCATTACGGCGGACGTTTTCCCAAGGGGCAAGAGGACAATTCGCCATTTTTACTCCGAACAAATAATTTCATTTAGCAGATGTTTATTTCCTCGTTATAAAACTAAATTAATTTGAGTATTTTTCGACTTCTGTCTCTAAAATAGAAAGCAAATCGATCTCATCTAAAGCTTCTAGCATATTCATCCCTTTATTTCGCCAATATAATCCGCAATGGCCCAAATTATTTAAACAAATTCCCTTACGTATATAACATATGGACAGATTAATAAAAAGCTTTTCTATTTTACATAGTTCGATAGAATTTTCTAATTGTTTTAAAGCCATATTATAATCTTGTTTTTTTAGATATAACAAGGAAAGATTAATTAAAAAATTTATTTTTATACGGTTTATATTCTGGAAATTTTTATACTTTTCAATATGCCGAAAAGCAAATTTTTTCATTTCGACAGCGGTTTCAATTGGAAAAATATAAAGTATAGAATTTAGTAAAAAGATATCGGACAAGTACAAGTCGTCTCTGCGAGATAATTCTATCCAAATGGGCTCGGCAAGTAATTTTGCATGATGAATGTCGTTAGTATTGGCTAATATTGCTAAACTTTTTATAATGATAAATATTTTATTAATTAATTTATCCTCAGGAAATTCCTTTAAGAATGAAATACAACTCCTCTGTAATTGCAATAAATTTTCCGAATTATTATATGTTTGATTATAAAAATTGTTAATGATTTCATCCCTTAAAGGCATGGTATAACCATTATCAATATATCTAAATTCTTCATATGAAGTTTCTATTCGTACTAGAAATTCACTTAAGGTTGAATGTTTAATATCTTTATTTTCACCTAGTTCAAATTTGGAGAAATTACCTTGTGTACAAATATTGTTGGAAACATATTTCTGTGAAAACCCTTTGCCAACTCTAATTTTTTTTAATGTTTTCCCGTAATTGTTCATAATACCCTCCAAATATTCATTTACTAATATTATAAGTTGGCAGAGAGTAATTTATGTAAAATAAGTAAAAAAAGGGGGGTGGGAAAATGATTGAATTAATTATTATCGCTCTGGATTTATGGATAGTAGGAATTGGTGGGGGTTAAAAAGATATTTTCACAGTAACATTTGGTGTAATAAAATGATGGCACCAGTCGTAATAAGATTCCAACTCCTACGCCTGGTGCTCCTCTTTTATTAATGCATTGTATATTTGGAAGTAATTTTAATATCCCTATAATTTTATATTCTGGTTGTATTATTCTTTAGAAATTCCCCTTTATATAATAAGGGATAAGCATTCTATTCGGTCTTTTTAATTTAAAAACGAACAGAGGTTCATGTTTTATAACTAAAAAGATAAGGGGTATGACGAATGAAGATTTTAAATCCTGATGTCGTGAATAGTAATGTATTTAAAAGGTTTTTAGAAATTGAAGAATATAACAAACTGTATAATGCATACTTACAGGAGCCGACAAGTACTAATGCGGATTCTCTAAATGAACGATTTAAATATTTTGAAAAACTGATTATACGTATCGCCTATATAAAAAAAGCAATTATATATGAATCCAAAAAATTTGATTCAAAGGTAAGAGAGTACAATAAAAAATACGAATTAAATTTGGATGCACCTATAAATGAAAGCCTGGCAATGGTAGACACAGTTCAAGATGAAAATTCTTATATACAATTCGAAAGTATTTTTGAGAATGACTTAGAGAGCTTGTTGAGTGATGAAATGTTAATAACTTTGTTAAAACGTTTAAATACTAAGCAAAAACAAGTTTTGTATTACCGGTATGTAAACGAGTTAACTGAGAAGGAAATTGCGAAGATTTACAACGTCTCCCAACAAGCGATTTCTAAGATGATTCATAAATCAATAAATATATTAAGAGAAGGGAGGGAGGGGAATGATTGAGGGCCAGCTGTTTCAAATATTGGGGAATTTCGGGTTTCCAATTACTATTGCGGTTTATTTATTAATGCGATTCGAAGGAAAAATTGATTCATTACGAAATTCAATTGACTTATTATCGAACGACCTCACTAAGACAAACCATGAAAGGAGTAAAAAATAGAGGGGAGGTTAACTATGGTCGAGCAATTTGATCCAAATGAAATTATTCAATTATTAAAAAGAATTGAACCTGTCATTTCTTATTCTTCACTGCAAACGAGAATGGAAAATCGGGATGACCTTAAGCAGCACCTTTATGAAGTTACCATTAAAACTTTAAAAAATACGGTTTTTGTACAACCAAAAGGATTGTTTAAATGAATAGAATAGCTGGCGAGGCATTTTGATATCTAAGGAGTTAGTTTCATCTTTGGATTATTAAAATGCCTTTTTAATTTATATGGACTTGGATGTTGTAAAGAAACTCAGGTATTACAAGAATGTAAAAATGCATGATACATAATAAATAAGGTATGTTACCGGATAAACTCTATTATTTGATAGTACTTTAACTTTTATATTTTTCTGTCGGTAATAATAGGGAGAAAAATGTCTTAATTGTTTAGACAATTTTTACTGTCTCGTGATATATGTAAAATTATTTCACCACGTTAAACAGTAAAGGAAATTACATGAAATATCTAGAGCACAAATATGGAAGCGTAACCATTCTATTAAAAGAACTTGATTTTGGCTGAATATATTATTTCTTATATTGCAAAATTCGAAAAATTCGTAACGGAGACATCAACTATTTTAATCAGAGTAAAACAATATCGTAATATAATTTTGTTATATTCTAGACAGGCAGTAGATGGTGCTGCCAAAAAAATTGAGGAATCATTTTACTCGGTTCAATCAGAGGTGAAACGATCAATACCGGGATCAATGAAAAATCCATCCTATCAGTAAAAATACGAATTAGGAGCGATCAAGTAATGAATAAAAAACAAATGGACTCTAAAACAGCAAATAAAAATTTTTCTAAGAAAGTAGCGCCACTCGTGATGTCAACATCATTTATAGCCGCATCATTTTTAGCTGCTGGTGCACCTATTTCTGCAGCGGAATTGGATGCAAAGGATGTAAATCCGGAAATTACTGAACACGCAAAAAATCATGGACAGAAAGTGTCTGAATTTGCAAAGAGCCTGCCAGGTTCTCCTGAAAAAGGGAAGCTTATCAGCCAAGTTGCCCAGCAGAAAACTGAAACTACGGATGAATTAGAAGATAATGATAATATAGATGATACAACGAATGATGTTGTTGAAGATGGTGTAGCAGAAGAGCCGGAGACACCGGCGACTGAAGATGATGTAACAGTAGATGCACCAGTAACTGACGATGATCAAGCACAAGATGTAACAGAAGAACCGACAGCACCAGTAACTGATGATCAAGCGGGAGAAGGTGAAACTGAAGAAAAAGAAACACCGGCAACTGAAGATGGTCAAACAGAAGAAGTTGTAACTGATGAGACAGAAACACCGGTATCTGAAGAAGAGCAAGCAGACGAGGATGTAACAGAAGAATCGGCAGTACCAGTGTCTGAAGAGGATCCAACAGAGGAGGTTGAAACTGAAGAAACAGAAACACCGGTATCAGAAGATGATCAAACGGACGATGTAACAGAGGAACCGACAGGACCAGTGTCTGAAGAGGAACCAGCAGAAGAAGATGTAACTGACGAGACAGAAACACCGGTATTAGAAGATGATCAAACGGACGATGTAACAGAGGAACCGACAGCACCAGTGTCTGAAGAGGAACCAGCAGAAGAAGATGTAACTGATGAGACAGAAACACCGGTATCTGAAGAGGAACCAGTAGAAGAAAATGTAATCGAAGAACCGACAGCACCAGTAACTGATGATGATCAAGTAGAAGAAGGTACACCAGATGATGATTTTACTACATGGGTAGAAGAATCTTATCAATTTATCGATAACAGCTACCAAAGCTTAATTAACTACTACCAAACTCATATTGAACAATATTTAAGTGATGCCGATTCTGAACAAACTAATGAACAAACTGAAAATATTCCACTAATTGATGAAGCAACTGATGTTTCATCTGATGTTGAAGAAACAGTACCAACAACTGTAGAGGAAGATACAGCTCAAGATATCGCGGCTGAAAATACAGCTCTACCAACTGAAACTGAAGAAAATCTGGAAACTCCAGTAGTTGAAGAAACTGAGGAGCTACCTTCAACTGTTGAAACTCCAGAGCAGGTAACTGAAGTGGAGAATATTGTTTCAGAACCGGTACAAGCACCCGTACAAACTGATACGGAAGAAATTAGTGTAGATCCAGAACCAGAACAAGATCAAAGTGAAAAAATCGTATTAAAAGATAAAGTGGTTGGTTACTACAAAGATCTTGTTGCATCATTCTCTAGCTTTTTAAGCTTCCTAAAATAAGAGGGGCAAATTGAAAATAATTAAATAGCAATAAGTAAAAGCTTGGAAAGCCTTAATTATTAAGGTTTTTCCAAGCTTTTTGTTTGGGATAACGAAATTCATTCCGAATAAAATTGCTATTATGCAATAAAAAAGTCATGAAATTTAATATATATTTATTGATTTACGATAAATTATGTATTAAGATCAAAAGTGAAAATAAATAAGTGAGGTGCGATTTATGGAAAAGGTAACTACGTTGTTTTTAAAAGTTGCTGTTATTTTTTTAGGAATTCCTGTTTTAGCGCTATGTATGTTTTTAGTACCTGAACTGGCAAATGTAGCAGCAAAAATGCTTCCGGAGTTTGCTTTCGTGAAATATTATGTTTACATCGTTTTCGATGCTTCGGCAATTCCTTTTTTCTTTGCTTTGTATCAGGCATTCCTACTTTTACGCTATATCGACATTAATAAAGCGTTCTCCGATTTAGCTGTGAAACCTTTAAAGAAAATAAAGTTTTGTGCCATAACAATCAGTGTTTTGCATTTATTAGTTTTGCCGCTGTTTTATGTGTTTGCGGAATTGGATGATGCGCCGGGAGTTATTTTTGTCGGATTAATTGTTCCTTTTGCTTCATTGGTAATTGCGGTTTTTGCAGCTGTTCTTCAAAAACTTTTACAAGAAGCAATTAATATTAAATCTGAAAACGATTTAACGGTCTGAGGTGAATAACAATGGCAATTATAATTAATATTGATGTGATGTTGGCAAAAAGGAAAATGAGTGTAACAGAACTATCGGAAAAGGTTGGGATCACGATGGCAAACCTTTCTATATTGAAAAATGGAAAGGCGAAGGCAATTCGGTTAACAACATTAGAAGCCATCTGTAAAGCGCTGGATTGTCAGCCTGGAGATATTTTAGAATACAAAAGTGATGAAGACAGTTAACTATTACAGCGGAAATATTGTATGACAATAATTAGGGGAGGGAAGGCAATGGAGAGTAATAATTTGATTATTAAAAACATTACTAAACCCGATGTACTTGAGAGAATGTATCGAAAAGACCCGAAAGCTTTTACCAAGTCATTCAAACAGGCATGGGAACAAAACTCTGATTCTCCAATTTTGAGTGTTTGGTATGAAAGATTGAATTTCAGCGAAACGGAAAGTACAAAAAAGTCTGCATCATTTCAAAATGGATTTATTTTCATGGGTATATTAGCGATCATGGCAGGGGTAATCACAAGAATTATATTCCATTTTGTTGAACAGGAAGCAATTGCTCCGATTAATCTGGCATTTGGTATTATTCCCTTTATTGCTGCCTACTTTGTTTACAAGCATAAACCTAAAAAAAGTGTCATTTATTCGTTAGTGGCAATGTTTTTAGTTTCAGGAATTTATTTGAATATGCTGCCATTAAATTTCAACGACGATAGCATTATTTTAGCGTATTTACATTTCCCGATTTTCTTATGGGTACTATTAGGGCTTGCATATACAGGAAATGATTATTTAAATAGCAGTACAAGATTAGCTTATATCAAATTTAATTTAGAATATGGTATTCTTTACGTAAGTATGGCTGTTAGCGGGATGGTTCTGGCACTTTTAACAATGCAGTTATTTAGCTTTATCGCCTTGGATATTGGGGATTTCTATTTTAGCAATGTCGTGTTATTTGGTGCAGCGGCACTTGCAGTTGTAGGTGTACACCTCGTTTCAATGAATTTGAAGCTTGCCAAAAATATAACCCCATTTATAGCAAAAATTTTCAGTCCATTAGTATTAATCACTTTGCTTGTATACCTTGTAACGGTCTTATCGGTCGGAAAAAATCCGTTTTTGGACCGCAATTTCCTGATCGCTTTCAACGGCATACTACTTGGCGTACTGGCTGTTACAATATTCTCCATTACCGAGAAAGACTCGGACGATAAAAAGAGCATCTTCGACTATGTCAATTTCGCTTTAATCGTTGTTGCGCTAATTATTGACAGTGTCGCATTATCAGCGATCATGTTCAGACTGACATCCTATGGTATAACACCGAATAGGCTTGCGGTTTTAGGGGTAAATATACTAATCTGTGCAAATCTACTATGGATTATGATTTCCTATATGCGTTATCTGCAAAACAAATCCGGACCTAATGCTATCCAAAATGCCGTTACGAAGTATCTGCCGGTATACGGACTATGGGCAGCTTTAGTTATATTTACATTTCCGGTAATTTTTAATTAGTAATATAGCAATTTCAAGCAAAATATAAACGACCTATGCTTTGTGAGCAAGGTCGTTTTGTTTTTTCTACCTTTACATATATAAGTGGATATCCAATAAAGCGACTAGTCATCATTCTAAATATATCAGCGAATGAATATTTATTAATAATAAATATTAGAAAGAAAGGTGATGGAGATGGAACCAAAAGTATTATCGATGTCCCAACAACTGTTGATAGGGGAAGCGCTTAAATATGCCGCGCATAATGTTCCTGAAAGGGATGCGTTCATTTATGGAGATCGTCGAATAACCTATCGGGAACTTTTGTTGCGTTCGAGGCATTTAGCAGGATGGCTACAAGCGCAAGGGATTGGTGTAAATGACAAAGTAGGGTGTTTGCTGAAAAATGGGCTACCATTTGTCGAGCTATATTTTGGTGTCTCATTAAGTGGTGGCGTTTTTGTCCCGGTCAATTACCGTTTAGTTTCTAAGGAGATTGAATATATTCTTAACCAATCCGATGTAACTATATTATTTATTGAAGAAGAATTCATAGAAAGCATTCGCTCGATTAACTTGCCTCAAGTTAAGCTCATTGTTCCAATTAAATGCGGGGATTCCGAACTTCAAACAAAAATGATTCCATATGAGGCAATATATAGTACTCCTGCTGACTACGAGGAAGTAAATGTCACTGACGAACATGCACATGCAATTATTTATACATCGGGTACAACAGGTAAGCCAAAGGGAGCAGTATTAACCCATAAAAATTATTATATGAATGCGATGAATAAACTCTATCATTCTCCACCTAGAAAGGGAGCAAAGCAACTGATTATTCCTCCTCTTTTTCACGTTGCGGCTCTATCCTCTCTTCTACAAAATTGTCTAATAGAAGGCACAATTATTTTGCATCGTGAGTTCCAGCCGGATGTTGTTCTAAAAACGATTCAGGATGAAAAAGTTGAAACAATGTTTATGGTTCCGGCGATGTGGAATTTTTTGTTCCAAGTGCCAAACTTATTAGAGTATGACTTAAGCTCGATGACAAACTGTGCTTTAGGTGGAGCAATCTGTCCTATTGAAATAAAAAGGAAAATTTTGCAAGTGTTTAAAAATGCAAGTATTTTAGAAGCGTTTGGACAAACAGAAATGAGTCCCTCCACAACTTATTTGACCGGTGAAGACGCACTTAGGAAGACTGAATCTGTTGGAAAACCTTCCATTAACGTAAGAGTAAGAATTGTCGATAATGAAATGAACGATGTGCCTGTTGGAGAAGTGGGAGAAATTGTGTATCAGGGACCCACTACAATGAAGGAGTATTATAAAAATGAAGAGGCAACCGAAGAAGCATTCATAGGGGGCTGGTTTCATAGCGGCGATTTAGTGAGAATGGATGAAGAAGGCTTCATTTATGTGGTAGACCGGAAAAAGGATATGATTATTAGTGGCGGTGAAAACATTTATCCGAAAGAATTGGAGGATGTTTTATATTCTCATCCGGATATTTGGAAGCTGCCGTAGTGGGAATTCCTGATCCTCAATGGGGTGAAGCTGTCAAAGCATTTATTGTCTTAAAGCCTGGTAAACAGATGACTGAGGAACAGGTAATTCGATTTTGTCATAGTAGCATTGCTTCTTATAAAAAACCGCGGGCGATTGAATTTATGGAATCTTTACCTAGAAATGCAACAGGAAAGGTACTTAAAACGGTTTTACGTAAGGGAGCTTATCAATTATAACTACAGAAATGTACAGAATCTAGTTTTAATTTTAAGAATAGTCATATTTTTACAGGAAATAATGAAGGAGGCAGAAGCGGCTTGCTTAACAAAAGGATACAAGTGACAATTGCAGAAAATGGTGTTTGTACCGTTAAATTAAATCGCCCTCATGTGAGAAATGCGCTAGACCTTCCAATGCGGGAAGAATTAAGAGATTTCTTTACGGAAGTTAAAAACAATGATGATGTGAAAGTGATTATTTTAACAGGTGAAGGAAATACGTTTTCTGCGGGCGGGGATTTAAGTGCGTCAAAAGATGTTGATGGGGCAACCGGACGGAAGAGACTGCAATCGGGACACGAGATGATTTCTTCCATTGTAAATCTTGAGAAACCTGTTATCGCTGCTGTAAACGGAGCGGCAGCTGGAGCAGGGGTAAGTCTGGCATTAGCTTGCGATATGATCATTGCAAATCAATCTGCTGTATTCATTCAAAGCTTTTCAAAAGTCGGGTTAATTCCTGATTTAGGTGCCATCTATTTTTTACCTAGACTCATAGGAAGACATCGGGCACTTGAAATGATGTTTTTGGGTGAAAAAGTATCAAGCGAGCAGGCTCTAGAACTTGGGATTGTTAATCGAGTAGTTGAAGACGAGTTGTTGACAAATGAAATTTACAAATTAGCTAAACAGCTTACAGATGGTCCACAGATGGCTCTAGGATTAATGAAGAAATTAGTAAATAGAAGTGTTCTTGATGATCTGTCCCAATCTATGGAGCTAGAAGGATTTGCACAAGCAATGTGTTTTGAGTCGGCCAATTTTAAAGAAGGTGTCGAAGCCTTCTTTGAAAAACGAAAACCTGTTTTTAATAAATCTTAGATTGAAAAAATTGTTTTCATGAACAATGTACCGGGTGCATTACAATCCTAATTTCTCTGCACCAGGTACATGATGAAATAGAACGATTATGGAAGCGCAATCGCAAAAGGTTTAATTAATAATAGAGCTCCCAGCAAAGAATGAGTACGACGAGCAATAGTGCTGACATATATGAACATACATAGCGAATTTTTATACCACCTGCAGGTTTTATTTTTCTCCAGTTTAAAAATAACGTTACTAGACAAATAGCTACGAAGGCGATATATGCGAAATTCACCCAAAAATGAATTTTTAAGGCTGAATAAGAAACATAATTCAAAGTTCTATAGGCTAAAATCATGACATTTATAAAAGGTATAATATTAGTGGAAAGTAAAAGCAATTCCCATTTATCGATAACTGTCCCTCGGATTGCTTTTTTTCGATGGATGATTTTTTTGATGAACAAAATCACTATAACTATGAGCGTATACAAACCACTAAAAGCTGCCGCTATGATACTAAAAATATGAATGATTTTCATACTTTGAGAGACAGGCAAAAAATCACTTGTCGGCATTGAAATCTTTTCCACGTTACCACCATTCAGCGTAACATGAAAATATATACGGTAATCATCTAAAGATCTATAAAGATAAGGCGCGATTTGTTCAATTTCCATCCCAAAAGCATTCACTCTGTTTGTTTCTGTCGCTTCAAAATGACCAATACTAAGGGCACTGTACAGTTTAGTGAAACCTTTATAAGGTTGCCTTGCCATAAAGTAACTTCCATCAAGCTCATGCGTATTTGGCATAGTTTGCTTGCCAACATCAGCAGAATACTCCCCGTACACAAGGGTTGGCAAACCGTAACTCAGTCCTGCTTCACCCGCCTGATTAGTAAAAACAATTACGCCCAAATCTTTATCTTTTGAAAAGGTAAAATTACTCGAAAAACTATCTGTATTTCCCGCATGTTCAAACACTTCAACTGTGTATAGCCCTTTCCAAAAACCATGTGCATTACGTGGTACGCCATCGTCATAAACATCACTTGTCGTCAGCATTTCATCTAATGTACGGTTATCTTGAAACAACGGGCTGTTCTCGCCGTCTGCCGGCATAAGGGCCAACATGAATTTAGCTGCATCCTCGATTGTTCCAATTGCACTTCCGGCGGGATATAAACCGATAAAGATTCGTTCATTTTTAGAAATAGTAAATTCATCTTTGCTGCTCATAATATATCCATAAATGTCATCTCTTTTTACTTTTACATTTTCGTTATCTTCCTGTGTCGGATGAATCGTTGTGTCCTTCATACCTAAAACAGAAAATATATGATCGTTTACATAATCATAAAAAGGCTGTTCTGTAAGCTGTTCCACAATAAAGCCTGCGAGTGCTACACCATAGTTTGAATAGGCAACTACACTTCCTGGTTCGCGCACCTGATAAGGCTCAGTAATTTGAAGCATTTCTTCTAAAGGCTTTATTTCGTTTGCTGACATATAGAATAGATCTGTAAATTTTTCTTCCCAGCCAGCATTATGGTGCATCAGGTTTAACATTGTGATAGGGGTATCATGCCGTATTTTTGTCAAAAATCCTTCCGGTAAATACGCACGAATATCTTCATCTAATTTCAATTTCCCTTGCTCTACAAGCTGCATCACACTGGTCCACACAAGAAGCTTCGTAACGGAACCCCATTCAAAAACAGTATCCGTTGTGACTTTTACCTGATTTTCAACATCAGCAAAGCCATATGCCGTATTCAAGAAAATTTCTCCGTCCTTTATAATCAGTACATTGGCTCCAACTGTAGAAGTCCCGATGTATTTCGAAGCATATTCATTCACACGGTCCTTTAGCTCGGTATAAGCAATCCCTGAAGGTGTAGACATAAGTTCTTTTGCAGAAACAACGGGTACAAAACTTAGCACCAGTACAACTACCGATAAAATTATTTTTCTTATTATTTCTCCCCTCCTCTTATATCAATACATACTAAACAATTGAAATATTACAATTTAAAGAAATTACCTATGTTTTTAAGCGAAGCTATCTCTATACAAATAGTAATTTTTCTAATATTCTTAATACAATATAGATGATGGGGTGAAGTTAGTGAAAACGATAAGAATCAATCAATTTGGTACTTCAGAAAATTTAGTAGTAGAGCAGGCCAAATTGCATACGCCAGCTGAAAATGAAGTACTGATAAACCTTCATGCAGCAGGTGTGAATCCAAGTGATGTTTATACTTCTACAGGTACATATGCGATAAAACCGACTCTTCCGTATACGCCAGGCCTAGACGGTGCTGGGATTGTGGAAGAGATCGGCGAGCACGTGACAAACGTAAAAGTAGGGGACCGAGTATTTATCGCGAGCTTGCCGAATGGTAAGGCGACTGGTACATTAGCACAACAGATTGTTTGTGAAAGCCGCTTTGTTCATCCGATTCCACAGCATATTTCGTTTGAACAGGGAGCAGCATTAGGAGTTCCGGCATTGACTGCATACAGAGCAGTATTTGGAAGAGCAAACGTGCAGTCAGGGCAAACAGTTTTCATTCATGGAGCTAGTGGCGCTGTAGGTTTACAGGCTGTTCAAATCGCAAAAGCTTTAGGTGCAAAAGTGATTGGTACAGCAAGCCGTGATTCCGGGAAACAACTGGTAAAGGAAGCAGGCGCGGATGTCGTGCTTGATCATATTAAAGAAGAAACAATCGAAACTGTACTTGATGCCAATGACGGCAAAGGTCCGGATGTCATTATCGAATTTCTGGCAAACGAAAATCTGCAAACTGATTTGCAGATACTTGCCAAACACGGTGTCATCGTAATTGTCGGGAACCGCGGGGAAATTGAAATTAATCCCCGTCTAGTGATGCAAAAAGAATGTGATATACGTGGGATGGTACTGTTTAATGTATCGGCCGAAGAACACCAGGAACTGATATACGGTGTGTCAAAGCTGCTTGAAACAGAACAGCTAAAACCTGTTGTAGGTTACAGTTATCCATTGGAACAGGCTGGCAAGGCATTTGATGCAGTGATCAATGGGGAGCATAACGGGAAAGTAGTTATAAAAACTCAATAATTCATTTTGGGACTAGTATTTTTACTAGTCCTTTTTATCTGACTATTCTCATAAATAAAATAAATACTTGTGATATTATTTTATTAGTTTGCAACTATTTAACAAATAGTTAACAAAAGTTGTTATGATAGTTGTATAGAAACGAGAGGGATAGGTAGCAAGTAAATGGGATTTAAAGAGGAATTTAGGCGGGAAATGCGCAATGCTCAAAATGATATTGCAAATGAGGTAGAAAAGCAATGGGTCCTGGAGTTTGAAGGTCATCAAATAGAAGTCATGAATGGCATGATGGAAGAAGTGTTAAAGGTAGATGGCCAAATAATTGCACAAAATGTACGGAAATCAATCTGGTCGCATATAATACCATTTTCAACAATGAAAGGAACTTTTCAGTCAAAAAGCGGTAAGACACATAAAGTGGATGTGAAAATAGGCGGCTTTGTTAAATTGAATATAACGGTGAAAGTGGATGGAAAACAGCTGCTCCATGAAGCGATGAAACTGCAATTTTTACCATGGGCAAATAAGGAGTTTATAGTTCCGTTCCTTGAAGAGCAATTCAAGCAAAATCAGCAGCTTATAACAAAAGATTTGCCGGATGACGGGTTTTTATATGATGAGCATCATCCGAAATTAGCGCCAGGTTTTGCAGACCAGCTTCATCAGGAGGCAGTAACACCATTTTATACAAAAAAGCTTATAAAGTTATTTTTGGAACAAGTCATAAATCCGAGTGATCGAACGCGGAAATCAACGTACGAAAAAATTAAAGATGAAAAGGTCATCAGCTATTTCCATGAATTTCTGGAGCTGTTTTCTGAAGCTGATAAAGATGAAGACCGAGTGAAAAACGAGGCGATTTGGCTGCTTGAACATGCAGCACATCGCGAAGTTGTGAAATTCGCGCTTCTCGTGTTAGGAACAGTTAAATGTGAAGAGTATAAGGAACGCTTGAAAGTGATTGCCTTGCATGAAGAATTCACCGGAGTAGCCTTATTTACGTTAACAAACGGCACAACAAACAGTAATGAAACGGTGTGGCATATTGCGCAAAATGTTTCGGACTGGGGTAAACTTGAAGCACTGAATTTCCTGGATGCCTCAAATGAAGAAATCCGACAGTGGATATTGCAAGAAGGACTGAATAATACCGTACCGGGTAATGCGTCAGCATTAATGTGTGCTGAAAAAGGAAAGCTTGATATCGAACTGCACGAGAAAATTATTTCCGGGAAAATATTTGACAGTGCAGGGTCAATAATATTAGCTCTTTTATACGAAGGGGCTTATCAAACGTTGGATGAATATGAGTATTCAGGTCAAGTACTGATGCGCTATACACATCATGCAAAAACACATTGCCTGACATTCAATCAATTTTTTGTTTTGACACAAATTAATGAGTACTTGCAATATGATGAAGAAACATGGGAAGATCGTTTTTCTTCTAACTGGAAACCGCATGAAAAGCGTACAGTAGAAGAAAACATCGAAGAAATTGCCCAAAACCCGTTATGGCTGCAGGAAGCGTTGGAAATACTGCAAAATGACCAAGTGAATGAGGAAAAAGCGTTAGCAGTAGCCAAATTTTATAAAGCAGATATTACGGACATCGTATTCGAAAAATTAAAGAATAATCCGGAAAACGTACAATATTATTATTCATTATTTGCCTCGAAGGATTCGCAAATTATCGAGCAGCTTATAGAAATTACGAATACTTTTGGAAATTTCAATGAACTGACGAACGAACAGAAAGTTGTTGTTTTATCGCTTATTGAAGAATTGGATCAGTATAATGGGGTTGGTATGGATTTCATTGGGCAAGCACTAAAAACTACTGACGACCATTTGCAGTATATGGCGATTCAGACATTGCATTCATTCGAGCGTTCACATTGGCAAGGTACGGAAATCGAACTGCTTGTTGTGCGTTATGCAAAAGAATCAAAAGATCCGGATGTGAAGGAAATCGCAAAGCAACTACTTGCAACAAATGAATAGAAAATGCTGTTTGAAAATTCGAAGTGCTACAACAGGCTTCGAATTTTTTTGCTTTAATAGTGAACTTCAAATGTTTACTGACAAGCACAGAGGGAATATTTTTAATAAGTCGATTTATAAAGGAGTTTGATTATGCTAAATCATACAAAACAATACATCAATGGGGAATGGATTGATTCTACTGGAACAGATACAATTGAAGTAATTAACCCTGCGACAGAGGAAGTGGTTGGTAAGATTAGCAGCGGAACTAAAGAAGATGTGAATCGAGCAGTCAAGGCGGCGAAGGAGGCATTTCCTTCCTTTTCAAAAATGTCAGTGGACGAGCGAATAAAGCTTTTGGAAGCTATTGCTGAAGAATATGAAAATCGTAAAGACGATTTAGTGAAAATAATGACCGCTGAATTAGGTGCGCCTATTACGAAATCGGAGGAAATCCATTATAAGATGGGGCTAACGCACTTTAAAGAAGCGGCAGAACAATTGAAAACATTTAAGTTTACTGAAGAACGAGAGAAGTCATATATTCAAAAAGAACCGATTGGTGTAGCGGGACTTATTACACCATGGAATTTCCCGACAAATCAAATTTCCACGAAGCTTGCCAGTGCATTGGCAGCCGGTTGTACAATGGTAGTAAAACCTGCTTCCCAAACACCATTTGCAGCAGTCATTCTGGCGGAAATTTTGGATAAAGCGGGTGTTCCAAAAGGTGTCTTTAATCTTGTCAACGGTTCGGGTTCAACAGTAGGTGAGGCAATCAGTACTCATCCGGATGTGGACATTGTATCGTTTACCGGTTCAGGTGAAGTTGGCAGCGGATTAATGAAGAATGCTGCAGAAGATATTAAAAACATTTCATTAGAACTTGGCGGCAAATCGCCTTTCGTTATTTTAAAAGATGCGGATGTAAAAGAAGCAGCGAAAACAGCATTAGGTCAAATCGCTATGAATACAGGGCAAGTATGTTCAGCTGCAACACGCATGATTGTACCGGAAGAAATGCATGATGAATTCATAGAAGCAATGAAAGGAATAGTCACGGAATTTCCGGTAGGGGATCCACAGGACGAAAATACATTTATGGGTCCTCAAGTTTCAAAAGACCAATGGGAGACCGTTCAATCCTACATTAAAAAAGGTGAAGAAGAAGGTGCAACCATTGTGATCGGAGGCCCAGGCAGACCAGATGGAATCGATAAAGGATTCTTCTCCAAAATTACGGTATTCACCAATGTGAAAAACGATATGACAATTGCACAGGAGGAAATCTTTGGTCCGGTTATGTCGGTCATCACTTATAAAGATTTAGACGAAGCAATCGATATAGCCAACGATACAATTTATGGACTTGCCGGTTATGTATTCGGAAATGATAAAGAAGAACTGAAGAAAGTCGCTTTATCTATCCGAGCAGGACAAATCCGTATTAACAATAGTGAAACGGATCGTTCGGCACCATTTGGCGGCTTTAAACACTCTGGTATTGGCCGCGAATGGGGCGATTATGGGATCGAGGAATTTCTTGAGCCAAAAGCGATTATGGGAATGCCACTTTAATTGGAAAGCTGTCCAAGTATTAGGAACTTGGACAGCTTTTTTATGTATTGGTGGAGCGGCCCTTGGATTTTATTAGAACAATTGGGAAGTATATTAGAAGAAGTGCGCTGGTTATTTGAAGATCTGAGTGGGATTTTAGAAAAGTAGACCCTCATATTAGAAGAAACATGAAATATATTAGAACTTCAAGAATTTATTAGAACAAATGAAAATATATTAGCAGATTTCCGGATTTATTAGAAAATCGGGACCCGACCCATTCGCCATATCGCAAAATATTATAAGTTATCCACAAGTAAGTGACCATTTTTAGAATTATTGCGCGGGAAATTTTTGAATTATCAGATATTAGATGAAAGGTTATTCGTATTTTGCAGTTCTGCCTCTCTTCTATATAAAAGGCATCGAGATTATATTTCTCGATGCCTTAGCTAATTATAATACTATTCTTTTGCAGCTAAATCTTCAATGGAATCAATATCCATATATGCCGGGACAACAAAACCAAGCCGTGCACCTTTTAAGTTTTCCCCTAAATCAATAAAGTCATCTTTGTGCTTTTCATAAAAGGACTCATGTGTAATCGGCAGCCAAGGGGCTAATGAAATATCACCATTTCCTGTTGAAATAGCCTGGAACATAATCGCCGGGTCAACAGGAGTGATTTCGGCTTCAAAACCATGCTGTTCCAAAATGGCTTCAATGACATGTGATGAAGCATCCTCTGTGTCCCAAGGAGTAGAAATAATACTAATTTTTTCTCCGTTACCTTTTTCAACTCCAGAAGTCCATTCTGCGATCGTTTCCGAATTTTCCTCAACCCATTTGTTCGCAGCATCTTTAAAATCCGAATTTTGGGCATCTGTCATGACCGTTTCCATATCTTCGGGCTCCCAATAAAAGCGGTCCACTATTGTGTAGGCATTCGGTAAATCTTCTTTAAAACCTTTACGAACAATTGTATTAATATTTTCGATTTCACCTAATGATTTTTTAGGATCCTCTAAATATTTCAAATCATATTTTGCAAACATCCAGTGAGGGTTCCAGCCTGTAATAATAATTGGTTCTTCATTTTTAAAAGCCTTATCTAATTCACCTAACATACCGGCTGTTGAACTTTCTGTAAGGTTCCAGTTATTTAGATTTTCATAATCTTGTAAAGCATTGTTTGCCAATTCCATTGTGCCGCTTCCCGGTTCAATGCCATTGATCGTGTAATTTAATTTTTCTTCAATTGTAGCACTGCTTTCCTCCTGGCTATTACAACCAACTAAAAGTAGGCCCGTTACTGCTACTGAAAATAATCCCATTTTTTTAAAATGCATAGTACTCTCCTTTTATCTCTTTTATAAAGAGACAACTTATAAAATTTTTAAAGTTGTTACTTATTTTATAAATTATTAACTAAATCTTTATTTTTGTCAATTCAACATTTACTTAAAAAGGTATTTGCATAAAAAGAATTTACACTATATTTCAAAATAGGTGTTTTTTATTCTTTTGGGAATAATTTGAAATAAGACTCTTAATAACTGCTATTGTTTTCGAAAAGAGGTAAAAGGGAGGAATTAATTTTTTATGTTATTGATAAAACGATTAGACATTTGGCTGATCGGCATTGGAGATTTATAATATTAAGTTAAAATATTACATATTATGAAACTTATTGTAGTTGTAATTCGTAATATGTAAGTGTAAACAGTTGTTTTACGAAAAAGAGATAGGGGGATGAAGAGTGGTAACTTTAAAAAAGGCGGGTGCCATGTTAACTGCAACAGCGCTGTCTGTTGGGTTATTAGCACCAATTGCTAGTGCTTCAACAATTGGAAATGAACGGATGGAGACATTGCCGATTCAAGTTGCACAAACGAATACAACGGTAACAAAAGATGATTTAATGAAGCGTTTCCGAGCATTATTTCCAAATGAGTTCTTACATGTATCTGAAAAAGATTTTCGTACAGGTACAGGATATTCACATCCTACAGACTCTACGGTGCGTTATGAACTTTATTTCTCAAAGAATATTGATGACCAATATGAACATGGAAGCTTTGTTTTTGCGGGAGATACGTTGGAGTTAGAACAATTCTACTATCAACCAGTAAACACAAAGGATGTATTGTTCCCGGCAAAATATTCAAAAGAAGAAGCGCAAAAATCTGCGGATAAATTTATGGAAAAGTTCAATAAAGGCGAGGGGTATGAGCTTGTGCCAAACGCACACGATTATTACTCGCCATCTATTTTAACGCGGCCTGTTGAATACTCATTTATTTATGAGAAGAAAAATTCAGGGATTCCAATTTCAGATCAAACTATTAATATTCGTGTGTTAGGGGATGGCACAGTATCATCATTTTATAGAACAACCTCTCCAAAAAATAATTTCACGTATGATGATCCGTCCAAAAAACAAGATGAATCTTCCATTGCTAACCGCGTGCAGGATGCTTTAAAAGCACAATTGTCCTATACAATTATACCGGATTATTCAACAGGGGATCACAAGGTTAAGCTTGTTTATGAACCAAATAGCCAGATTATTTCAGGTATCCATGCACAAACAGGGGATTGGTTAACTTTGGACGGACTCTCTTCAACATTATCCGCTAAATCAATTACACCGATTGTTTCTGCACCATTAGCGGCAAAACAGCCAAACATGACAGCTGATCAGGCGCGAGCATTGGCTGAGAAATTGCTTGCAACAGATATAAAAGGTGTTCAACTGGAGATTGGAGCGGTTGAAGAAACGACATCGGAGACTGGTAAAGAAGTCTTCAACATTCAATATATGTATAACTATCGTAATGGTGGAACAGGAACTGTGCTAACAATTGATAAAGCAACAGGGGAATTCATTCATTACAGTGATATTAAAAGTCATCTTGAAGAAGATAATAATGACGCCGAGGCAGAAGTGAAATTAACACAGAAACAGGCATTGGATAAAGCGATCGCTCTTGTAAAAGAATGGATACCATCATCTGCTCATAAGTATGCATTGCCAGTTAATGAAGGCTACCACGAAACTTACAATAATAGTTATAACTTTACGTTCCCACGCATCGTGAACGGCTTATCAGTAGTGGGAGACAACATTTCAGTAGGTGTCGATGCTAAAACTGGTGCTTTATTGAGCTTGTATATGAGCGATTATGGTGATTTGGAGTGGCCAGCAGCAACTGATCTTTTATCTGAACAGGAAGCAACAAAAATGTTGAAAGATGAGTTGAAACTGAAGCTGCAATATGTGAATCATCCAAAGGTCGGGAATGAGCAGCATTACAGTTTAGCATACCAACCAGTCTTCAAAGAAGGGGCTTCCGCGGGCATTGATGCCAAAACAGGTGAATGGTTAGATTCTTATGGAATGGCCAATTCGGACAAGCCGAAAATCGAGCATCCAAAAGCTGCTGAAGAATTAAATTATTTAATTCATGCGGGTATTTTAGAAGTGAATGAAAAGTTTAACCCAGATGCCCCTATTACTAAAGAGGAAGCATTAAAAGTATTACTTAAATCGGTAACATACATGTATTATAGCTCTAGTTACAATGAGTTTGAAACGGCGGCCGAATCATTTACTGATATAACGCCAGACGATGCCTCATATGCATTTGTCACACGTGCATTACAAATGGGAATGCTTGATGCATCTACTAAAACATTTAATCCGAAGACAGCTCTTACAAATCAGGAACTGGCAAAATGGGTAATTGGTACATTAAAACTAAATAAACCTGCACAACTGAGTGATATATATGAATTGAAATACAGTGATGCCGCACTTGTGGATAAGGAATTACGTGGTCACGTGGCATTAGCATATGCAATGGGATTACTTGAAGCTGAAAATAATCAGCTGAAGCCAACTAGTGAAGTTACGTATGCACAATTAGCTCAAGTAACAATTCGTTTAGCTCATAAAATGAACGAATATCAGATTAATAATTATTAATAGCAGGTTTGTTTTTAACACATTGATTTAATGAAATATCCCTTGCCATTTAAACGGCAAGGGTTTTCATATTTAAATATTTAGTTGCACGATTCATCCGTTGTGAAAACCGGATGACTAATACATAAAAGCATTTATACAAATGAAGAAGTCAAATATAACTAGGTGACATTAAGGGATCTTATATTGAAAATAGAAAATCAGATTGTCCACCGAATTATGCAATTTGCTTAAAAAAGGGGTAGTAATATGTTTCCAAAATTAGAAACCGAACGACTCGTTTTAAGAGAAATTCTACCTGCCGATGTAGAAGCGATCTATTCAATTTTTTCAAGCGATGAGGTAACAAAATACTATGGATTGGACACATTTAAAACAATGGAACAGGCAGAAATGTTAATACAGGCATTTACTAGTAATTTTCAATCTGAAAAAGGAATACGCTGGGGAATTGAGAGGAAGGGCGTTCAGGGGTTAATCGGTACAATTGGCTTTAACTCATGGTCAAAAGCACATCGACGTGCAGAAGTTGGATATGAAATTCATCCAGAATTTTGGCGTAATGGCTATGCATCAGAAGCAGTAGCTAAAATCGTTGAACATGGATTTCAAGAGATGGAGTTAACAAGAATCGGTGCCATCGTTTTTGTTGAAAATGATGGTTCCAGTCAATTATTGATGAAACAGGGATTTGAAAAGGAAGGCATTTTAAGAGAGTATATGTACCAAAATAACGAGGCTTTCGATGTAATTATGTTAGCAAAGTTTAATCGGCAAAATGGAGGAGATGAATAATGGATATTAATCGAAATGAAATTTACTTTAGAAAGTTGAAATTAGAAGACTTCAATGCTGTAGTTGATTGGAGTAGGGATGAGCATTTTTGTGAAGCAAATGGATGGCAGAAAAATAGAGATCATATGGAATTATTTAAATGGTGGGAACGTTGTGTAGCCAACCAAGAAAAAGATATGATCCGTTTGGGAATTGAATATAAAAATAGACTTATCGGTTATGCTGATTTAGCCGAAATTAAAAATAATAGTGCTGAAATTGGTATTGCTATAGGAGACAGTACTCTTTGGAATGTTGGTATTGGGACACAAATGGTAAAAAAATTAATGGATTATGCGAATGAACAATTCGGAATTACCACATTTTACGGAGAGACACACGAAACAAATCATCGCTCCAGAAAAATGATGAAGAAGATCGGATTCACTGAAGAGAGCCGTGAAGGAACTGAATTATACATAGGTAAAGAAGTTAAATTAGTACAATATAAGTTGTTTTTGAAAGATAGATAAGTTTTTTTTCATAAAATGATTTCATGTACCGGAACAATAGCTATTTGAAAGCACCATAATACATAAGAACGAAAAAAAAGGTGGTACGAATCAAAATGCATTCGTACCACTTTTTCTGTAATATCTATTTATTGTTTTCCTTCTTATTCGCTTTTGATCCCCAATATGTAGCAAGAATCGGTCCCGAAATATTGTGCCAGAAACTGAAGATAGCACTCGGAACGGCTGATACTGGGTCGAAGTGGGCCATCGCTAATTGCGCTCCTAAACCTGAATTCTGCATCCCAACTTCGATCGATACTGCTTTTTGATCATCGTATTTCAGTTTAAATAGTTTTGCTACTAAAAATCCTAGTAAGTAACCTAAACCATTATGTAAAATAACAATGGCAAAAATGATTAATCCTGTTTCTAAAATTTTATCGCGGCTTCCGCTTACTACAGCAGCAACGATCATCACGATTGCCACAACTGATACTGTAGGAAGAATATCAACACTTTTTTCTACAAGTGGTCTAAATAAGAACTGTGCAAGAATCCCTAAAATAATCGGAATTAACACAACTTTAATTACTGACATAAACATGGCCATAAATGAAACTGGTAACCATTCACTTGCTAATAAGTAGATTAGAGCAGGTGTTACAAAAGGTGCTAATAATGTTGTGAATGAGGTAATCGTAACAGATAATGCCGTATTTCCTTTTGCGAGGAATGTCATAACGTTTGATGACGTACCCCCTGGACAACAACCTACTAATATAACCCCAACTGCAATTTCAGGTGGCAAATTGAAAACTTTGGCTAACGCAAATGCAAGTAACGGCATAATGACAAACTGGGAAACGATCCCGATAATAACACCTTTCGGATGTTGAAGAATTAATTTAAAATCATCTAATTTTAATGTCATCCCCATACCAAACATGACAATTCCTAATAATATGGTGATGTAACTGCCAATCCATGTGAAATATTCAGGTATCCAAATCGCTAAACCAGCTGCAGCGAGTACCCAAATCGCAAATGTATTTCCTGCAAACTTACCTATCTTCTGTAAAACTCCCATGATGATGTAACCTCAGCTTTCTATTGAATTCATGTTATTGTAATTTATTAAATTTCTAATTGCAATAATTTTCAGAATTTTAAGCAATTTCTTTATTATTCTAGTTAATAGAGTCGAAAAGTTATGGGGAAATGGGGAAAAGTAAATTTCATAAAAAAATGGGTGTGCAGCAAAAAACTGCACAACCCATTAACTAACACTTTATCTATTCTTTAATTTTGCTACTTCCTCACGTACAATTGGTGCAACTTTCGTACCTAACAGTTCGATGGCATGCAGCACTTGGTCGTGCGGCATAGAACCGACCGGCACATGTAGGAAAAATCTTGAAATGCCGACATGTTCGTAAAGATAAATGATTTTCTTAGCAACCGTGTCAACATCGCCTACATAAAGAGCGCCTTCCAAGCTTCGGGCCTCATCAAATGCTTCGCGTGTGTACGGAGCCCATCCACGTTCACGGCCAAGTTTTGTCATTGCCGCTGCTGTTGAAGGGAAAAATTGTTCTGCTGCAAGTTCTGTCGTATCCGCAATAAAACCATGTGAATGGGAAGCGACACGCAGCTTCGAAATATCATGGCCTGCTTTTTTCGCTACATCATAATACAGTTGAACGATGCGTGCGAAATACAGTGGACTTCCTCCGATAATGGCCAATGTTAACGGCAAGCCCAATGTGGCAGCACGGATGGCAGATTGTGGTGTACCGCCGCTCGCCACCCAAATCGGTAATTTTTCCTGCACAGGGCGCGGGTAGATGCCGCTTCCTGGAATAGATGGACGGAAATGGCCAGTTGATGACACAATCTCATTTTCCTGAAGATTTAATAATAGATCGAGTTTTTCTTCAAAAAGCGCATCATAATCATTCAAGTTATTGCCGAACAGCGGGAAGGACTCAATGAATGAACCGCGTCCAGCCATAATTTCGGCGCGGCCGTTCGATAGTCCGTCAAGTGTTGCGAATTGCTGGAAGACACGTACAGGATCGTCAGATGAGAGTACCGTTACAGCGCTCGTCAATCGAATTTGTTTTGTTTGCATAGCAGCTGCCGCGAGTACGACAGAAGGAACTGATGCTGCATAATCTTCGCGGTGATGTTCTCCGACACCATACACATCCAGTCCTACCGAATCCGCCAGCTTAATTTCTTCGACGATTTGTCGCAGTCGCTCGGCATGACTTACTGTTTCACCTGTTAACGCATCCGGTGTAGTTTCTGCAAAAGTTGAAATACCTATTTCCATGTGATGACCTCCAAATAATTAATGGCTCGTTTCCTTTTCTTACTATCATTACCATAAGGATTATTTTAGTGCACATCGGTTGGAAATGAAAGAATTGTATCTTTCGTAAAAAGCTTGTGAAATCATACTTCAATTAATGCGGTATCTTTTATCTCTATAATTCTTGTAGCCACTTGCTTCACAAAATAGTCATCATGGGAGACAAAAAGAATAGTGCCGTCATAGCCTCGGATAAAGTTTGCCAATGCCTCTTTTGTAGCTATATCAAGGAAGTTGGTCGGCTCATCAAGCAGGAGAATATTATATTGACCTAAAAACAGCTGACTTAAAAGCAATCGAATCCGTTCACCGCCGCTTAAAACAGTGATCCGCTTTTGTAAATCATTCTGTTCAAACTGCATTTGATGCAAAATAGTGCGAATAAACGCATCGCTGTATTCGCTTCGTGTTTTTATAAAACCCCAAACGGTCTCATGCGGTAAGTTTTGATAAGCAAGCTGTGAAAAGTGACCGATTTTTACTTTCGGTGAAAGATCTATATTTGGATGCTTTCCGACAATCGCCTGAAGCAATGTTGATTTTCCGCTGCCGTTCGGACCTGTTATAGCTATTTTTTCCTGTAGCCGAATTTGAAGCTGGCATTGATTTAAAAGGATCTTCTTTCCGATTGCTAAAGTAAGATCTTGCATCATAATCGGCACTTTATTATGAAGTTCCAGTGCTTTCGATTGTTTGAAGTGAAGTGGCAAGTTTTCTTTTACTTTTTCGACAACAGAAAGCTGTTCAATCCGTTTTTCCATTGCTTTAGCCGAGCGGTAAACCGATTTTTGACTCGTTCCTTTAGATTTTGTTTCAAACATACGATTCGCTTTGGCCTTCGTTTCTTTTTTCGACATCTTCTTAGCCTCGGTAATTTTTTCGGCTTTTTTCATTTTTTCAGCAACAGCCTTCTCCAGATGTGCCTTTTCGCGAACATATTTTTCATGGGCAGCAGCTTGCTCCTGTTTTTCCCGTTCTTTTTGCGCTGCATAATCGGAATAATTCCCGCTATAGACCGTAACATGCCCATCATTGACTTCCCAGATTGACGTAACGACGCTATCCAACAAGTTTCGATCATGACTAACTATGACGACTGCTCCGTAATAATAGCGGAGTTGCTCCTGCAAAAATCGTATGCCGTCCTGATCTAAGTGCGTTGTCGGTTCATCGAAAAGCATTGCCTCGTAGTAATGGCTGAATGCCTGTGTTAACTTCAACCTCGTTTGTTCACCACCGCTATGAGGATCGACAGCCTTCAATTTATGGGCTAGCGCAATATCAATATTGTCCTGTGTAACGGCAGGGGATGTTTGTTCAAAATAGTAATAATCAACATGTGCGTTTACATTCCCTTGTTGTGGAATGAGCTGACCGGTTAATAATTTTAATAAAGTACTTTTACCGGCACCATTTTTACCGACAATCCCAATGCGGTCAAATTGATAAATGGCCAGCTGCGGGATTGTAAGGACATCCTTATCTAAAAATTGTACATGTATATTTTTCAGTTCAAAGCTTAAGTTTTCCATTATTGCTACCTCCGAAATATAAAATTTCGTACCGATAGCTTATCGATACGAGCGGTTTGTGTTATTCGCCCGTATTAAAAGAATAGAAGCATCTGCATTGTTTTAGCCCTCCATTTTATACGTGAGTCTAAAATGCAATAAAAAAGCAGACATATGTATGCCTGCGCCGAAAAAATAAAGAAGTCTCCCGTTTAAAGAGGAATCTCTATGGTTTCATCGTTAACAAGCATGACAAAAAAGCCCATCGAATGGGTTTGCTTTTTTATTGCCAGCTTAGCGTAAACGAAGTAAAAACATAGAAAAATCCCTCCTTCTCATAAATTAATGCCATCATAATAGATTTCCGGAAATAAATCAATAATGGAATTTACTAGGTAAATTTTAAAAGTGATTGAAGATTAATAAATATTCAAATATAATTATATTTATAAAACGGACGTAAGAAGGAATTTTTCTTGGAAGACGTGGTCGAATGAGTTTATATTTTGCGTATGTCATGATTGGCCTTGCCATTGCAATGCCCGTTGGAGCCATTACAGTCGAAATGACGAAACAGGGTTTGAAAAATGGGTTTATGCACGGTTGGGCAGTAGGGCTTGGCGGAATGACAATTGATCTAGCTTTAATCATTGCCTTGTATTTGGGGGTGGCTAAATTTTTGTCGCTGGCTTATATTCAGCTACCGCTTTGGTTAATAGGAGCCGCCTTTTTATTTATTTTGGCTTTCGATTCAATTAAAAATGCTGATAAAGATATTGCGTTAGCTGGTGAGAAAGCGAATAAATCCTTTCTGTCAACATACCGCAATGGTTTATTAGTTGCTGTTTCACCAGGTAATCTCGTTTTCTGGATTTCTGTTTTTGGAGCAGTTTTGGCCGACTCTTATGCAGGAAAAGGGGCCAATCAATTTTTGATTGTTGCACTAGGCATTTTATCGGGTATTTTACTGCATGATATTGGTCTTTTAACAATTGTTTCACTTACAAGGAAAGTCATGAACCGAGCGATGATTAAATGGACTTCCATTATTGCAGGCTTATTATTATTCGGGTTTGGCTGTTACTTTATATATGAATTTATTCATGATTTAAAAGCATTAATTTAACTATTAGAACGGGTGATTCCAGAGTACATATGGTTTTGCCTGTTTGTTTTTATATTTGCATGTATTAGGAAGAGGCCATGCTCAAAATGCTCTGACATATCGCTTTTTGCATAGACATACACTGCTATAAAATTAAAAGTTTTGCGGTAGAGGCAACATTTGTGAAGAGAGGACGTTCTATTCTAAAGAAGAACATACATAATAATGGCATGTTTTCACAAATTCTATTGTGAATCAGTCAAAGTTTTTGTATGCTAAGTGAATGTAGAAGTGGACTTTGGAGTTAATATCGGTTTTTTCGATTTTAACTTTGGATATTGCAAATGATTGGAGTTGTTTTTGTTGTTAGATACAATCATTCTATCAATGATTGAGTTTTTTAAAGGGTTTGGCTATTTTGGTGTACTGTTGGCACTTTGCTTTGAGTTTATCCCAGCAGAAGTTATATTACCGATGGCCGGATTTTGGATTGCTCAAGGGGAGTATAAATATTGGTTAATGGTGCTTGCCGGAACGGTAGGCGGAACAATTGGACCGTTGACATTATATGCGGTAGGGCGTTATGGTGGTCGCCCAATCGTCCTGAAATACGGGAAGTTCTTCTTGATTAATGAAAAGCAAGTGAATGCATCGGACAAGTTTTTCGCAAAATATGGTGCGGGTGTCGCATTTTTCGGCCGCTTTATGCCGATTGTTCGTACCGCAATTTCGGTTCCGTGCGGGATGACGAAAATGAATGTATGGAAGTTTACGATCTATACATTTTTAGCGATGTTCCCAATTACCGCGCTTTATGTTTATTTAGGCATTAAGCTAGGGGAAAACTGGGAGCAGGCAGGAGAACTGTTTAAACAGTACTTGCAGCCGTTTGTCATCATCATCATTATTTTGGCAGTAATTTATGCGATTTATAAATATCGCGTAAAGTTATTAGAGCGTAAAATGAACTTACCTAATAAAAAATAAATTCAAAGGGCAGCCGTGTTTAACAGGTTGCCCTTTTTAATTTGCTCTATATTATTTAACGATTAAATTACTTTTAATTTCCTTCTCCAACATTTTCACTAGTTCTGCTTGTTCTAAATGTTGAAGTAGCGTTAAACCCTTTTCAATAAAACCTTCATCTGCTCCGTTTAAATTATTTAGGCAAACGCCTTTTCTCACGTAACAGATCGACAGGTTAATAAAAAGCTGCTCCGATTTACACTTACTGCTTGCATCATTCAATAGATGTAGTGCGGTTTCAAAGTCTTTTCCTTTAATATTAATAAGCGACAAATTGATCAGAAAGTTTATTTTTAACTTATTAATATTTTGAAATCCGTTGTACTTATCGATATGGCGAAATGCAAATTCTTTTATTTCGGTTGCAGTAGAAATCGGAAAAACAAATAAAATGGCATTCAGCAAATAAATATCAGGTAAGTACAGTGTATTTCGTTGTGAGAGATCGTTCCATATAGGAGATATTGTTTCAGAAGCCAGTACAAAATCACTGGATCTTGCCAAAACGAGCATGCCTTCCATTACAGTTTGAATATTCATGATTAAATTGTCATTCGGATTTTGCTGTAAATAAGCTGCGCATTCTTTAATCATTAGGAGCAGGGCATTTTCGGAATTATATGTTTGATTGTAAAACTTCTTCATAATCCTTTGACGGTCATGCATTTCATAATTGTTGCTTATGTATTCAAACTCTTCATAGGACATTTCAAGACGCCCCAAAAATTCCTTCAATATCGAAAACTTAATTTCTCTGTTTTCTCCTTTTTCAAACTTTGAGTAGTTGCCCTGTGAGCATATTTTTTCGCTGACATACTGTTGTGAATACCCTTTACCAACCCTGATTTCTTTTATAACATGCCCGTAATTATTCATTTCATCACCTAAATTATTCTTTTAGGCATATTATACACTTTTTGTCGGAAAGTTTGTAAAATTAATACAAAGGAGGGGGCGAAATGGTAGATTTGTTAATCACAACTTTAGAACTGTGGATTATTGGAACTGGTGGAGGATAAGTTAGAAAAATTAAAAGATTCATATATATAGCAATCAGGTTTTGGAATAGGAACAGCGGAGGAATCAATGATGAAAAAATTTAAATTGTTAAGTTTAAGTTTATTTGCAGCAATTTCTTTAAATGTATCCGTAAATATTTCAAGTATACAAGCAGCTGAAAGTTTGACACCTGAAGTTTCTGTCACATCCGATACACTTTGGTATTCAAAAGAAGTGCCCTATACAACGACACAATCGATGTGGGTAACGGTTACTCAAAACGGTAAAACGTATTCTGGTTATTTGTATAATCGTGGCTATGCTGTAGGGAAGCCGGGGTATTCCTTCTTTTCAGGCACGCTTAAAACAGGACCATATGCACCGCTTAGTAACGCAGAGCAGGAGTAATGGGGAAATCTGAATCTGATAATTTTCATATCCTCTTTGAAAAGGATAAGCCTCCGTTTTTTGGCAAATCTGCTCAAAGAGGAATTTATATTTTCAGCATACTAACAGGGTAAGGAGGAGGAATGATGAATGAAGTGATTCGTTTTCTTGTGAAAGGCTTGTTAAAAAGCAAATATATTTTTATATTACCTGTTGCAATTATTGTACTTGTCGGGACGATATTCGTTATTAATAGTACGCAATCGGGTGCTACCAAGCATGAACTGCAGGAAACGTTCAACAATCGAAAAGATACAGTACATTTGCTGATTACAAGTACATTAACTAAAGAACGGGTTATAGGTCTCACTACGGAAGAACAGCAATCATTGGGAAGTCTTTTATTGAAAGAACAATATATAGACGATATTTTAAAGAAATTAGACGAGAACGATTTACAGATTGCCGACCAGCTGCTTGCCTATTTAAACGAATATGAAAACTACATAGCATTCAAAGCAATTCCTTATCTTGGTGAACATACAGTGGCAGTTGAAAGGGAGAAAGCGGAAGCCATCATTGATCATCAGTTGGGCTATACCGAACAAGATACGCCATTTAAAACAGCCTTATTTACAAAGCAATTATTCCAAATTCTATTTAGCCCCGTTACGGCCTTTCTTCTATTATTAGTTTTTTGCTATAAATATATATTTGACCGGGAAAATCGGACATTCGATTTCTTTAAAATTAATTCATTGTCCAGTACAGCCATTTATTTTGGATACTTGATTCCTTTATTGATGGTCGTCCTGTGTTACATCGTTATTGCAAGTGTTGTGTCGTTACTGCCGCCACTATTAACAGGGAATCTGAACACAATTTACTATCCTGTTGAAGTGGCATTGAGTTCCGAAATCATTTTAGTCCCAATATGGAAATGGCTTGTGTTTATCCCGATTGGCTGGGGGATTTTCAGTGCGTTATTATTGCTGCTGTTTACTTGTCTGATTAAACAGCAAGCAAAATTAGGTTTACTATTCTCGCTGATCAGTTTACCGGTTTTAATCAGTTATATGATTTCATTGAAGACCGGGTTTCAGATGTATAACCCGATTCACTTGATTGTTTCGTATGAACAACTATTACTGGATTCGAATCGTTTTGTCCCTTATTTAATCATCATGTTACTGCTAGTAGTGATAGGTACCGGTATTACTTATGCTGTCATTAATATGAAAAATGTCAGTTTTGGAGTGCCTGAATTTACAGCATCGAAAAAACAGTATGTACCAAACAGGAAATTAAAATTATTACAATTTGAGCATCTAAAGAAGAAGCGGAAAGGCCATATTCTTATAACTGTTATTTTGCTGTTCGGAATAATTGGCGGTACGGTCATTGTAGTGAATGAGCAGTACCGAACATTTCCTGACAAAGCACTGAAAATAATTGAGCGTTCCCAAAATACGATTATCCAGGATCAAACACATTGGAAACTCGTCGCAGATGAATTTGAAATGGAGCAGGAATTGCAACGACGGATGGCTGAGGAAACGGGTGAAGAGCTGGAAATGCTTGATCAAAATCCTTATCAGTCAATGATTAAACAATTAGAAATGCGATTTGAGGCGTTGGAACATCTGAAGGCTGATATTCACTCTCCTACATTTGCCGAGACATTTCGCGATGTGATGAACTCATTTGAACCTGGTTCTTATAGAGAAAGTGAAAATACACTTTGGACATTGACTGACATGGCATCAGAAGAGCAGGAAATTATTCTGGATGGCAAAAGGATAACCCCGTGGCCGCTTGGACATAAATGGGTATCTAATTTTGATGATACGAGTCAGGCTTTAGATCAAGAACATTATGAACGTTTAAAGCTGTTCCAGGAACAAAATACAAAATACGGGGACAGCAGCTCGTTTGCAATCTACAGGTTCTTGGAATGGAACATGATGTGGTTCGTCCTGTTTTTATTTGTATTATTGTTATGGACAACGATGGCCGATGAATATAGGCCGAATCCATCGATGAGCTTTTTAGCAACAAAGCCAATTCGATTCTCTTCTATTTACGTATCGAAATGGAACTATAATTTAACGGTTGCCTTCAGTTTGTTGCTCATTACGGGTACTATTGTTTTCCTGATCGCTACATTTATTGGTGGAGTAGGTGACATGGATTATCCAATATTGATTTATGCAACAGAACGGCTGGAGGAGCACTATTTCTTTTCAACTGCGAACAATGCCTATTTTTATTTTGAAAATTTGATGGCGCTGCTTGTCAAAAGTGGAGTGCTTATATTCATGCAGCTCTTCTTTTTAAATAGCTTGTTCAGCTTTATCGGGAAATTGATGAAAAATCATTATGCAGCGATTATCGTTACATCCATACTTGTCATTGCCGGGTACTTTGCAGGGAACCATTATATTAATCTAACAAGTAGTGTGTATAATCCGTTTGTCTATTTTGATACATGGAATATTGTAGATGGCTGGAAATCGATTGAGGCACACAACGGAAAAGTGAACTTCCTGACGGGCGCGGTCATTTTACTAATCAGCGGAACCCTATTGTTCGTCATGGGGCTTCTATTTAAAAGGAAGGTGACATCATAATGGTATTGCAGGTGAACGAACTTGAAATGAAATACAAAAGTAAACAGGTGCTGGATAATATTACGTTTTCTATCGGTACCGGTGAAATAATAGGTATTGTAGGGCCGAATGGGGCAGGGAAATCTTCATTAATGCGCTCGGTATTAGGATTGGAAAAGATTAATAAGGGCACTGTCCATATAAACAATATTTCCAACAGCAACCCTGAATTCTTTAAATATATTTCCTTCTTGCCAAGTGATAATTACTTGTATATGCAGTTAACCGGTTATGATCATCTGTCGTTTGTGGCTAATATTTACCATATACAGCAAAAAGAAATAGAAGATGTCATAGAGTTGATCGGCATCCGCTCGTATGTGCATCAGCCCGTCAAATCTTATTCTTACGGGATGCGCCAACATTTGCTGATCGCGTTAAGTATATTGACAAAGCCGCTCATTATTTTAATGGATGAACCTTTTAATGGACTGGACCCGACGAGCATTATTGAATTAAAACAATTGATTGAAGTGCTACATGCAAAAGGAATCAGTATCGTCATTTCGACGCATAACCTGGATTTACTGGAAGATTTGACGGAGACAATCTGGTTCATTAAAGAAGGAAAGCTTTACACAAATCCATTGCATTCAAATAAGAAAGTACAATACGAAATTAAGTATTCATATCATAGTGATCTTCCCCAAGTAATGAAAAAGAGCCATCTTCCTTATAAAATTAAAGGTGATTTACTCATTACAGATGCTGCATTTGCGATTGAAACCTATCTTCAATGGTTATTAAAAAATAGTGTGCAAATCCAATCTGTGAATCCGATCAACCGGAACTTGGAAGAAATGTATCGTGATTTTTATAATCTATAATAGAAACAAGCCGTTGTCATAAAGTATGACAACGGCTTTATTTTTAGTTGAAATCGATAAACTAAACAGTAAGAGAGCCTCTAAATCCTCGGGCACCGTAGTACGAATCTGCGCCATTATGGTACATGAAAACCGTCTCATATCGACGGTCGCAGAAAATTGCTCCGCCAAGTTTACGGATATCCGGTGGTGTCAAAACCCAGCTTGATGTTTTTAAATCGAATTTCCCAAGTTGCTGCAATGAGCGGTATTCGACTTCCGTTAAAATTTCAATTCCCATTGAAGACGCCATATTCATTGCACTGTCTTCCGGTTTGTTCTTTTTACGCGCATCTAATGCTTCCTGGTCATAACAAATACTTCTGCGTCCTTTAGGGCTTTCAGCTGAGCAATCCATAAAAGTGTATGTGTCCGTTTCCTGGTTATATGCAACGACATCAGGCTCACCTTCTGTACGTTCCATTTCATTAAGAGACCATAGTTTTACCGGATTTGCTTCGAGCTTTGTCTGCACATTTTCCCAATCGATATTCGGATGACGCTCCATATGCTGTAAAAAGCGTGCTTTCAATGTTGTAAGAAGCTGTTCTTGCTGTTCGTTTGTTAATACTTTTTTAGCTGCCATAATATTGAACACCTCGTTAAGTAGTTGATGCCTTTAATGATACTTTAGTTATGAGAATAATGTCTACTAATGGTTAATTTTCATAATAAATAAATCTACTAAAAAACATAGAGTGCATCAAAATTATATTTGCACGAAAATGAATTGTTTCATATGCATAGACAAATGAATTAATATGGTATATACTAATGTTAATAAGAAATGTTACAAGACAACAATAAATTCACCTATTACAATATGTATTCGTGTTTTATTTAGTACTTATTGTAATATGTGAATTTTTTTCTTTATGAGGAATTGTGATCTTATTAAATTTAATTAAATGGAGGTCATTTAAATGACACAAGGTACAGTAAAATGGTTTAACGCAGAAAAAGGTTTTGGATTTATCGAAGTTGAAGGCGGAAACGACGTATTCGCTCACTTCTCAGCAATCCAAGGCGACGGTTTCAAATCTTTAGACGAAGGTCAAAAAGTTGAATTTGAAATCGAAGACGGTCAACGTGGCCCACAAGCTACAAACATCGTAAAACTTTAATTTTAAAGTTGCAACGATAAACTGCATCCCAAATATGGGGTGCAGTTTTTTTGTGGCTAAATTTAAAAAGCTGCTGAAGGAGAAAGAAATATAGTTTACAGGTGAGCGGGACCATTTTGTTAGGAAAGTTATACTAAAAGAGGATTTAATGGTAAAATTTATGGAAAGGGGGGTATTAATTTGTTTAATGAATTGAACGCTGTTATTGATCAATTAGAAGGCAAAGAACGGAAAGCCTTATTAATGCAAATCTTTTTACGGATGCAAGTAGTCGAAGAAAGAAATGGTTATTCAGAGGAGCAATTCTTTTTAGATATTAAAAATACATATAACAACCTGTTGGAGTACAAAAAGAATCAAGCAAACGTTGAGCCTGTACAATATCAAGCAACACATATTGTCTTCGGGGACTCGCCATCAGGCAGCCTGAAATTTGCTTTAAAAAAGTTAGGGCTAAGTCATCAGGAAAGGATTATTACGTTTTCCGATTTGTTTTCTATTGGTCCCATTTGGAACTTACATAACTTACAAGGTATTTCGAATCGATCTAAATGGTTTAGAAATCATATCATTATTGATGATGAGGATCTCTATCATCACGAAGAACATTTTAAACAAACGATTGTAGACCTTCAACAAACGCCAAATGATCACCCAATTATTATTTGGGCGGGGGAAAATGCACATGAACAAACAGGTTTACGGTTTGTACTTTATTTATTAAAAGAGAAGGCAAACGATATCCATATCATTCATACTAATGAAGCATATAAAACTTATTTTGATCGACCCGATATCGATTTTACGCCGTTAAATATGGGGGAACTGTCATCAGATCAATTAATGGAAATTTACGAAAACGAGAAAAAGGGTCATCTATTGACGCAAGCGGAACGTAAAACTTTAGAAGATGAATGGAAGCAGCTTTGTCAAACTAATGATGTTTTACGAATCTGGGAAAATCAAAAGATAAAAAGTGTTCCTGAAAATTTTTATGATACTTACATTATCAATACAGTGAAGAAACTTCATCAAAATAAACAGAATAAGGAATTTATAAAATCAGCCAGAATTATCGGAGAAGTAATGGGTCATTTAGATCAATATATTGGTGACCATTTTTTGGAATATCGTGTCAGACGTTTAATTGTCGATGGTGTATTTGATTTGGAAGGTGTACCAAAGGCAATGCGTTACTATAGCATAAAAATTCGGTGAAGGTACTATATGTAAATTTAGCAACACTTCAAAACATCCAGTATAAGAGCAGGGGAGTATATGAAAAAAATTAATATACCGATCATTTTGAATGTAGCCGTACTTATCTTTATAATGGCGACCTTTTATTGGGGATTTGAACAATTATTTATGACGAGACTGGTGTTAATTTTCTTTGCACTTGTCTGCTTATTATTTGAAATAAAAAAGGATTACATTTCTAGAAATAAGATGTTATTTATCATTTTTAGTGTCGTTAGTCTAATCCAATAGTGATAAGTATTCTTGCAGATAATAGCTCATTAAATCACGCAATCAATAATACGGATTATCTTATTCCTTTGTTTACGTATGTCCTGATAGTCATTATGTATAAAGAGCTGTATACGGAAAGTGGATAAAGGATCAGAGGAATAATCGATTGAAAAAGATGCTTAGCCAAATCAGGCAAAGCATCTTTTTAGATTGTTGCGGTATTTACAAAATCAAACCAAACTTAGTTTAAAAGCGCCTCACGTACCTCATCACGAAAATCTGCATCGTTCAAAAGCTTTCTTTCAAATGAATTTCGGTTATTTCTCAACAGGAAATGCTCATGAAATTTCAGGTTATTAAGTAAAATAACAAATTCGTACTGATCTCCCTTAAGGTTTTCAACATACATCGCGTTGTTTAAGACGAACAGTGTAGAGCCGCCCTTTGAGCCAATATGTGTATATTTCTTATAATTTTCTTCATTTAATTGCATCGGCCACTCCATTAGATCCCGGATTGTTTCAGCTGCATTTGATGGCAGCTCGTCATTGGAAATAAGGGCGAGCAGTTTCCCGTAATCATTTGCAGAAGCGCCAATTAACCGATCTGACCAAACTCTTTGTACGGCAGGGGATGAGTCAAATGTAGTCTCACTTGCATTAATTTCTCCTGTTTTCATTTGAAGGCTTATCGATTGAGCTAACTTGCGATAGTCGTCCATTGATAACTTTTGGAGCGCCTTGATTAATTCTTTTTCGGACATCCCATCCTTTTGGATAGATTCAGGAATGAGGAGCGCACTGCCAATTGGATAAATGTCTTCGTGCTGTGTTAAGCCTAACGCTGTTTTACGCTGATTTATCGCATCAATACCGAGCAGATTAATTAAATAATCTGTATTGGCATTTGAGCTATACGTAATCATTCCTTTTGCAACATCATGCAAAGTGACTTCATTATTTTGGATGCCCCGATCTTGTTTCACAGCTTCTAACCATGCTTCATGACCGCCCCCATCAGTATTTTTCCAATAAAAACGGTTCAAGTCGCCCAAAGGTATTGACTGGTCTTTTTGAATTTTATTTTCTTCGACCTGCATGGCATATTCAACTGCAATAAGGATTTTTACTGTACTTGCTAATGGCCGTATAACAGTTGACTGGTAAGTAATGACAGGTTCGCCGTTTTCAGCAAAATAAAAGGAGCTGGATTCCGGATTTTCCTTTAAATGTTGAATAACATAATTGGGATTGTCCCGAAGTAGAGCATATGCTGCAATTCCTGCAATTAAAGTAATGACCCCATAAATCGTTAACCTCTTTTTTGTATAGGTTTTACGATCAAACAAAATCATAGCCAGAACACCAAATAGGAAAGCAATGAGGAAATTTATATTGAAAACTAAAACGGCAATAATAATTCCGGATATAATTCCAATCGTTACAATGGCTTTCTGAACTTCTTCACGAGTTCTTTGCGCCTTATTCAAAAAGGGAATTAAAGTAAAGAAAATAATACCGAGCAGACCAATCCAACCATAAATATTCATATATGACCTTTCCTCCTTCTTATCCAATCCCTAAAGCAAAGTGGGTAATTCCATAAATTGTTATTACTGTTATTTACGGAGGGAAGCAGTAAAAGTTTCATTTCTTTTTGATTTGTCTATGTATGTAATCTCCTTGAAAAGCCAAAATGAAAAGAAAACGCTACAAATTTGTAGCGCTTCCTTCTCGTTAATTATTGTTGGTTGTTTGAATTGCCGCGTAATTGCTGCTCTGCCATTTGAACTAGGCGTTTCGTAATTTCGCCACCTACAGAGCCGTTAGCACGAGCTGAAGCGTCTGGTCCTAATTGAACACCAAACTCTTGTGCAATTTCGTACTTCATTTGGTCAACTGCTTGTTGTGCACCAGGTACACGTAATTTGTTTGAGCTATTGTTGTTTGCCATTGTTATCGCCTCCTTATGACATTAGAATGCACAGGGAAGAAAGTTTCATACCATATCAGAATTAGGTAATTTACAGTTCAATTGGTAACGTTTTTATAATATGGTGTTTTTATAATAATCAAATCATAGATAAACACTAAATCACACAGGATAGCTCGCACCGCAACTAAAACAAATTAGAAAATTGTCGGATTGTAACATATGGAATAAAGTGGTTTAATTGGGACATACAGTATAGATCCATCATCGTTACAGAAAGGAATGACTTTTTTGAATACAATTATCGAAAACAATAAAAAAAGCTGGGATATTGTAGCGAAGCATTTTGCTGGAGGAGATGCGCTGCCAAGCTATGGACCTTTAGCACAAACAGAAGAGGAACTGAATTTAATCGGAAGTGTTGCCGGCAAAACAGTGCTGGAAGTTGGATTTGGGAGCGGTCATTCTCTTTTATATATGAATAACAATGGTGCAAAGGGGCTTTGGGGTGTTGATTTTTCGAGTGCCCAAATGGACCTGGCGCAGAAAACGTTAAACGGCATCAAGGCAAACTTATTTACGGCTCCAATGGAAGAAGAAATCGGTCTGCCGAAAAATTATTTTGATTTAGTGTATTCCATTTATGCGATTGGCTGGTCAAGTGATCTTCCGGCAACGTTTAAGTTAATTTACAGCTACTTAAAAGAAGGAGGCGAATTTATTTTCAGCTGGGAACACCCTTTCTATAATCAAATCAAATGCCGAGATCATCAGTTTAGTTTAACGGATTCCTACCAGCGTGAAGGATATATCGAAACAACGACATTTAAAGGGGAAGATGCGCCAATGCAAATACCGAAATATAAAATTGCGACATTTATAAATGCACTTTTAAAAGCAGGCTTTGAACTTGTAGAAATTATTGAAAGTGATATTCCGGTACATGCAAAAGGTGAAGAAATTCCGTATTCCGAAAAATATTATTCTCTACATAAAGCAAGCCACTTTCCAACAACCTTTATCGTAAAAGCTCGTAAACGTACTATATAGGAGGCAACTATAATGATTCGAAAGTTAACAAACGAAGACCTTGAAACTACATTGGCACTTGTACATAAAAAGCCGGCAGAAAATTTATTTATCATCGGTGATATTGAAGCGTATGGGATGGAATCGGATATCCAGGATTTATGGGGGCAATTTGAAGGTGATCAGCTAAAAGCGATTTTACTGCGCTATGATCAAAACTATATCCCGTATAGTGAAGGAAATTATGATACCGAGGGATTTGCCAAAATAATTAACGAAAATCGAGGTCAGATAGAACTATCAGGGCTTCAGCATTTAGTCGCTCCATTAAAGAAATGGATTGACCGCGTTATTCGTCGGGACAGCGAAACGTATTATGCAAAATGTACAGAATTGACCGTTCCCACATCTGATTTAGATTTTTCAAATGTGACGTATTTACAGCCAAGTGAATACGAAGAAAATATTGACATGCTCAGATCGATTCCGGAATTTTCAACGGGGACATTTAGTGTAGAAGGAAGAGAGCGCGCAGAAAAATTTAAAACGGGGCGTACTTATATTATTTGTGACGAACAGGGTGTGATGGTCTCTTCAGCATCAACAACAGCGGAAAATTCTCAGTCCGCGATGATTGTAGGCGTCGGAACGAGACCGGGATACGGGAAAAAAGGATATGCGACACATTGTATGTTGAAACTTTGCCGAGACCTGCTCGCTGAAAGAAAATCAATTTGTCTGTTTTATGATAATCCGGCTGCTGGACGCATTTATAAGCGGATTGGATTTGAGGATATCGGTTTTTGGTCAATGGTTCGTTATGAAGAGAAAAATTAAGGGGGACAAATATTGTGAAAACATTATTGGCAGAACAACCGATTCAGATTAACGCCTATGATATCGATGCGATGGGCATTGTAAGTAATATTGTGTATGTAAGGTGGTTTGAGGATTTACGTATGGCATTTTTAAATGAGCATTATCCATTAGCAGAGATGATGGCTGTGCAAATATCCCCGATCTTGATGAAAACAGAGATTGAATATAAAGCCCCTTTAACAATTTTCGATCAACCAGTCGGTCGGTGCTGGATGGTGAAAATCGGGCAATCTAGTTGGGAAATGGAACTGGAAATTACAACGGAAAAGCATATCCATTGCATCGGAAAACAATCAGGATGCTTTTTCAATTTAGAAAAGAAAAGAGTTGCGAAAATTCCTGATCCATTAAAGAAGCTTTTTGAAATGGAGCAATAAAATATGATGAAAGAACAATTAGAAGGAATTGTAAAAAAGTCGATTAATCTGGATTTAATTGATTTTAACGAATTAATCCAGTTCATGCTAAAAAATATTGGAAATCCGGATGGCTATTTACGTGACAACTTAATTTATCGGGGATTTTGCGAATTAATGCTGAATGAGCAATTTACTGAAGAACAATTAGTTTTAATATTAAAAATATGTTCGGATGATGAGCACCTTTATTTAAATATTACACAGAGCAATCCTTCTGATGATGTATTTACGAGATCTTTTTCAGCACTTGTTATTACCCTTATTTTAGGGATAGATCGTGAAAAAAGAAGTTTGCCTGAAGAACTTGTTGTTGAGGCTATTCACCGAAGTATTCATTATTTATTTCTTGAGAAGGATTACCGGGGATTCGACACTACAAAGGGCTGGGCACATGCGGTTGCACATGGAAGTGACTTATTAACAGAAGCAATTAGACATCCGTTGATGAAGGATTCCAAATTATTATGTAGTGCATTACAAAGTTTAAAAAGCTGTCTTCATACTGAATATGCTTTAATTGATGAGGAAGAAGAGCGTATGTTACCGGTCATTGAAGCATTACTGGAAAAGGGATTGACAGATGAGCAATTGGTAACGTGGTTAAAAGGATTGCATTACATAGAAGTAGAGGATTGGCATAAGAAATACCGGTATGAATGGAACGTAAAGAAATTTGAGGCAACATTATTAAAACATTTATTAAAATCGACCAAATGTACAAAAACAGCCGATTGGATTGTTTTTGGAAATTCAACTTTTGTTTAGTAAGGAGTTGAAAAATTGAGACGTATTTTTTTAATGATACTGCCATTCATTTTATACATAACAGGCTTACTCGCATATTATTTTGATAAGATTAACGGTTATCAATTTATTATTTTTATTATAGTGGGCCTGGGTATTTCAATTTTCGGATTCTTTGTTTACCGGATCCAGAAGAAGTTGAAAGCAGCTTTTTTAGGGATTTTTTATATACTAGCCCTATTAGCTGTCTTTGAAAGCCGACTGATTGATTATGAAAAATATACTTATTTTCTTATGTCATATAACGAGCCTTTTGAAATAGTGGAAGACTCAGGAATCAATGTATTGGCAGTGGAAGTGATTGAGATCCCATATATAACGGACTTGAACTACTTAATTCATACTATGGAATTTTCAACTAATAAAGAAGTTTTGGATGCGGAAGTTGTTACGAATAAAATCCGGTATCGTTCGAAAAATGAAGAATTACTTAGTTATGTACGTCCTACGGAGAAACATTTTGAGACGATGAAGGAAAATGTCATTGCTTATTTACCAGAAAACGCTTTTGCTATTAATCAATTTTTAGAAAGAGAAGATATAGAAGGTGACAGTGCAGGACTTGCGACCGTATTAAGCGCTCTTATCGAAAATGGTGACGTTAACAATAATATTCCGATTGCCGTAACTGGAGCGATTGATAGCAAAGGAAATGTGAAGGAAATCGGTTCAATAAAAGCGAAAACTTTGATTGCCGAACAAAGCGGTTTTTCTTATATTTTTTTGCCTGATGAGAATGCAGAAGAGGCAAGGAAAGTGAAAAAAGATGAGCAGCTTAATATAGAAATTATCGCTGTGGCATCTATAGAAAATGCTGTAACTGATATAAAAAAACTAAATGAAACAGGGGCATTAAATAAATAAAATGAAAAACAGAAAATAAACAATCTTTGTTAATTAAGATAGGAAATTAATGTGCAAAGGACTGAAATAATGAAGGAACAATGCTTTATCTTCACTGAAAAAAACTGATATCATAATAATTGTTCTATCATTTTTTAATAGACTATGTTATTTTTATAATAATTTAATAATTTGCAATTTAAATAAGTGCTTACAGAATTTTGTAAGGTAAAAGGGAAATTAGTGAAAGACTAATGCAGCCCCCGCTACTGTAATAGCTGATGAAATCACAATGAATCACTGTCGTATAGATGGGAAGATGTGAAAGTAAAAGGAAGCTTAAGCCAGGAAACCTGCTTATTTAAACGATACTTACTTTTCGGAGGGAGAAGTATAGGCGAAACAAGTAATTGTTTTTGTGTTTTTCTATACTTTTTTAGTATTAATTTCACATGCCCGTACCTCTTTCTAACGAGAGGTGCGGGCTTTTTTTATTTCTTAGTGGATAAGCAATACTAGTTTTTAATGAAATCCACATAAGAAAAATTATCATCACGTCCTATTTGGTGCGAGATGTATTTTTCTAATAGGGAGGGTGTTTACATGCAAAAAGGAAAGATCTTTGTTGTAGGGTTCGGACCTGGTGATCGGGAACATATAACAAAACGTGCAGTCGATGCACTACAGCAAAGTGATCACATTATGGGCTACAAAACGTATGTTGAACTGATTGAGCACTTAGTGACGGCGAAAACTATCGTCAGTACGGGAATGACTGAAGAAGTTTCACGTGCGCAAGAAGCTGTAAAACAGGCTGAAGCCGGCCATATAGTTGCTGTTATTTCCAGTGGTGATGCAGGTGTTTACGGAATGGCGGGCCTCGTATATGAAGTATTAATCGAAAAGGGATGGACTGCAAAAGAAGGGATTGAAGTAGAAGTCGTTCCGGGTATATCAGCGATTAACTCCTGTGCAAGTTTACTTGGCGCTCCTGTTATGCATGATTCGTGCACAATTAGTTTAAGTGACCATTTAACACCATGGACGGTTATCGAAAAACGGATTGAGGCAGCGGCAATGGCAGACTTTGTCGTTGCGTTTTACAATCCTAAATCCGGCAGACGGACAAGACAAATTGTGGAAGCACAACGAATATTGCTTAAGTATCGTTCACCTGATACACCTGTCGGATTAGTAAAAGCTGCCTATCGGGATACGCAGGACATTGTATTAACAACACTAGAAGAAATGCTCGAACATGATATCGGAATGCTGACAACGGTCGTCGTTGGGAATTCCTCAACATTTTACTACGATAATAAAATCATTACACCGCGTGGTTATCAGCGAAAATATACTTTAGGGCAAGAAAAACAACTATTAAAACCGCACCAACGTTTGAAAAAAGAAGCGGAACCTTGGGCGTTGGATCAGGAAACGGGTGAAGCAAAGACCGGGTATGAAAAAATTGAAGCTATAGAGAAAAAAATAGTTGAACCAGCAGCCATTAAAACAACCGCATTACAGCTTGCAAATGAAGCATTAGCGCTCGTACATAAAGAAACGTCAGCAGTAAAAGTTGAAGAAAATCCTTTTTTAGTGCAGCAAGAAGTGGAATCCATATTTGAGTTTGCTGTATCACCAGGTGTTGCCAATAAAATGATTACACCTGCACAAATGATTACATTGGCAGAGGTTGTAGGAGAACGGGGTACGATGGAGTATACGCCTGATCACCGTCTCGTGTTGAAGGTACCAACTGATTCACCTCAAAGAATCGTAGAAACGGTAGAAAAAACGGGTTTACTTGTTCAACCTGTCGGCGACGTAGTAATCGTCAAGGCGTGTGATTTCTGTTACGGCGAAAAAGCCGAATCCATTCCATATGCTGAAGAGATTATGGAAACACTTGGTGGCATTAAAATGCCGAAAGAACTACATGTCGGTTTTAACGGTTGCGGAATGGCATGTTATCGCGCGGTTTTTGATGATATCGGCATTGTTTACCGCAAGAAAAAGTTTGATTTGTTTATCGGTTCCAAACCAGTTGGACGAACAGCACATGCAGCACAACCTGTCCTTGAAGGGATTGATCCCGAAAAATTGATTCCTTTACTAACAGAAATCGTTGCGGACTATAAAGAAAATGCACATCCGAATGAACGTTTCTTCAAATATTTTAAACGTGTAAAAAAAATCCTGAATTTCAATTATGTTGATATGTCATGCAAAATTAAAGTGGAAGAGGCCCCTTGTGGAGATTAGGTGAAATGATGATTTTATTTTTAGCTGGAACAAGTGATGCAAGAGAGCTGGCGGTTCAATTAATGCAAGCGGGACAAGAATTGGTGGCGACTGTCGTGACGGAATCTGCTGCAGCGAGTCTACACGAAGCGAATGTTCCGTACCATGTCGGTCGTTTAACAGAACAGCAAATGAAGGAACTAATTGAAGAACGGCGGGTAACAACGGTTATCGATGCCAGTCATCCATATGCGGAAGAGGCTTCCAAAACAGCGATGGCCGCTGCAAATTTAACGGGTATTCCCTACATTCGATATGAACGTCCGCAGCAGAGTTATGTACATCCGCTCGTTACGGAAGTGGAAACGTATAAAGAAGCGGCAATTGCTGCATCCGCACATTCAGGAACAATTATGCTGACAACAGGCAGTAAAACGCTGGCCGTTTTTACGGAGCAATTATTAAATAGCGTAAATATTCGTCTTGTCTGCCGGATGCTGCCAAATAAAGAGAATATGGAGAAATGCGATGACCTTGGGGTGAAGCAACGCGATATTATCGCAATCCAAGGCCCGTTTTCAAAAGAACTGAATAAAGCGCTTTACGAACAATTCAGCACAACACTTATTATTACAAAGGAAAGCGGGAAAGTCGGTTCAGTAGACGAGAAGATAGATGCGGCTCTTGAAATTGGTATTCCTGTCATCTTAATTAAAAGACCAAAAATACAATATGAAAACTTATGCACTTCATTCGAGAAAGTGTTTGAAAAATTAGGAGGCAAATAATAATGGCAAATATGAATTTTAATACAGACTTTGTACCACTAACAGTAGACCCGGACAAAATTTATGATTACAGTTTTGCGATCATTAAAGAAGAAATGGGCGAACATTCTTTTACAGACGAACAATGGCTTGTCGTTCGCCGCGTTATCCATGCTTCTGCAGACTTCGAATTGGGACGCAGCATGATTTTTACGGATGATGCGATTGAAGCGGGCATTCAGTCAATTTTAGCAGGACGTCATGTTGTAGCTGATGTTCAGATGATTGAAAGTGGTTCAGGGCGCAAACGATTCCAAAAACATGGCGGGGATTTACATTGTTATATCGCAGATGAAGACGTTTCAATCGAAGCAAAAAAACTTGGAACAACCCGTGCCATTATTTCGATGCAAAAGGCGACTCAACTACAAGAAGGCGGTATTTATGCAATTGGGAATGCCCCAACAGCTCTACTTGAATTAATTCGTCTGATTAAAGAAGGCCTTGCAAAGCCGGACTTAATTATTGGGATGCCTGTTGGGTTCGTTTCGGCAGCAGAATCGAAAGCGGAATTAGCGATTTTAGAAGGAATTCCGTTTATTACGAATGTAGGAAGAAAAGGTGGCAGTACTGTAACCGTCGCAGCACTAAATGCCATCTCAATCATGGCAGATGAACGAGCAAAAGAAGCGAAATAAAAAAGATCCGTCGGAAATGCGTCACGGCTACACAACAGGAGCTTGTGCAACTGCGATGACAAAAGCTGCCTTGTACGCACTTGTGACCGGAGAAGTTCCTGAACATGTAACGATTCATTTACCTGTAGGAAGGGATGCCACATTTACGGTGGTATCTTTTGCAGTAAAGGAAAATGAAGTGATGTGTGAAACGATTAAGGATGCAGGGGATGATCCGGATGCAACACATAAAGCACGTATTCAAAGTACGGTTCGTTTTATAGAGAAAAGCGGTGTTCACTTAGATGGTGGAATCGGTGTTGGTCGTGTAACAAAAGCAGGACTGCCCGTGCCTGTCGGAGAAGCGGCTATTAACCCTGTTCCGAGAAAAATGCTTCATGGTGTCGTCGAAGAGGCGATTCAACTTTTCCAAATTGACAAGGGAATCGAAGTTATTATTTCCGTTCCGGACGGTGAGGAAATCGCGAAGAAGACATTAAATGCAAGGCTGGGAATACTGGGCGGCATTTCCATATTGGGTACGCGCGGAACGGTGGTACCCTTTTCAAGTTCGGCCTATATGGCGAGTATCGTGCAGGCAATTAGTGTTGCAAAAGAAGCAGGCTGTGACCATCTTGTCATTACAACCGGCGGACGCAGTGAAAAATATGCAATGAAGCAATATCCGCATTTACCGGAAGAAGCATTTATAGAGATGGGGGATTTCGTCGGTTTTACGTTAAAGCATATCGCCCGTAAAGAGATTCCCCAAGTGTCACTTGTGGGGATGATGGGGAAATTTTCAAAGGTAGCACAGGGTGTCATGATGGTGCATTCAAAAAGTGCGCCGATCAGTTTCCCATTTTTGGCTGAAATCGCGAAAAAAGCCGGAGCTGATCCAGAAATAATCGAGCAAATATTACATGCGAATACGGCATCACAAGTAGGAGAAATCATGCAGGGGAATGACCAATTTTTTGAAGCGCTTTGTAAAAACTGCTGTTACTTTGCACTGGATCATATGAAAGCGAAATTACGTGTTTCCACATCGCTGTATGCAATGAACGGGGACATGCTAGGAAAGGCTGAGAATATTGAACAATTGGATGAAAATGATTGGTATCGGGGATAACGGACCAGCAAGTTTACTCCCTCAATATAACGCTTGGATTGAATCAAGTGAAGTACTAGTTGGTGGCGAGCGTCATCTAGACTTTTTCCCCGATTACACTGGCGAAAAGGTCATTATAAAAGGTGGACTATCACAATTAGTGGAAAAGCTGCAAGAAGAAAAAAGAAACATCGTTATTCTAGTATCGGGTGACCCGCTATTTTATGGACTAGGCGGTGTTTTGGCAAAGAAGCTCCCGTTAGAAATTTACCCTTATGCTAGCTCTGTTCAATTAGCATTTACAAGAATGCAGGAAAGCTGGCAGGATGCCTATTTAACGAGTGTTCATGGCCGATCAATGAAGGGGCTTGCCCAAAAGATCGATGGCCGGAAAAAAATAGCGATATTGACCGATGAAGAAAATTCACCGAATGCACTTGCCCGCTATTTAAATGCGTTTGGCATGACCGAATACGATGCGTTTGTAGCAGAAAACTTGGAAGGTCCAACTGAACGATGTCGTCATCTTTCTTTGGATGAAATGGAGAAGGCCGAATTTTCACCATTGAATGTCGTTATTTTAAAGCAGCGTGAAGCTGTTGAGCGTACGTCAATCGGTATTGATGATGACAAGTTTATTCAGCGGAAACCTGATAAAGGGCTCATCACAAAAAAGGAGATCCGAGTTCTTTGTTTACAAGCGCTGCAATTAAAAGAAACGAGTATCGCATGGGACATTGGGACATGCACAGGCTCAGTTGCCATTGAGATGTCCAAAATTGCGCGTGAAGGTCAAGTATTTGCGATAGAAAAAAATGAAGCCGATTTAGAAAACTGTCTTCAAAACCAGCATATTCATCGTACAGATTTTACAGCTGTTTTAGGAAAAGCTCCAGAAAGGTTAGAGGAATTTCCTGAACCGGACGCGATTTTCATTGGTGGCAACGGCGGTAATATGGAGCAGTTGCTGCATCTATGTGTGAATCGATTAAAGCCAAATGGCCGCATTGTTATGAACATCGCAACAATTGAGAACTTAGCAGAAGCTATGGGGCATTTTAAAAAATTCCACTGTGATGTTTCTGTACTGCAGGCACAAATCTCAAAAAGTAAGCCAATTTTAAATTTAACGCGTTTTGAACCTTTAAATCCAATTTTTATCGTAACAGCACAGAAAGGGTTGGAATTATGACAATCGGTACATTAATCGGATTAGGTGTTGGACCAGGTGATCCGGAACTTATTACAGTAAAAGCGTTTAGAATGTTAAAAGAATGCCCGGTCATTGCGTATCCTCAAAAATTGCGCGGCAGTAAATCGTACGCGCAACGAATAATCGATGTGTACATTAATCCGGCAGAAAAAGAAATGCTGGGGCTTGTATTTCCGATGACGAAGGACGAGGAGACGTTGCAGGAAGCATGGTCAAAATCCGCAGAGAAAATCTATGCACATTTGAAAGAAGGCCGAGATGTCGCATTTGTAACAGAAGGCGACCCGATGCTTTTTAGTACATATATACACTTGATGAAATTAATGAAGGAAATGCATCCCGACGTTCCAATGAAATCGATTGCAGGGATATCTTCATTTAATGGAACTGCCAATCGTTTAGGAATCCCATTGGCAGACGGCGATGAACATGTAGCAATGATTCCGGCGACTTCGGATATGGCAGAGATGCGTCGCGTTATTGAGACCCATGACGGGATTGTGTTCATTAAAGTAGCGAAAGTATTGGATGACATGCTGGATTTGCTTGAGGAAATGAACTTACTAGAAAAAACGTTTGTTGTGACAAAAGTAACTTCAGATGAAGAAATTATTTGGAAAACGAATGAATTGCGTGGAGCTGAGCTCAATTATTTATCATGTATGGTGGTGCGAAAATAATGAAGAAAATTTGGATTATAGGTGCTGGCCCCGGCGACCCGGATTTAATTACCGTAAAAGGCCTTAAACTTCTTCAACAGGCGGATGTTGTCATGTATACAGATTCGTTAGTTAGTGAAACGCTAGTTGCCGAAGCCCGAGAGGATGCAGAAGTAATCCGTACAGCAGGCATGCATTTACAAGAGATGGTTGATTGCATCGTTGAACGTGTCAATGCAGGGAAAATGGTTGTGCGTTTACATACGGGTGACCCGGCAATGTACGGGGCAACAATGGAACAAGTGGCATTGTTGAAAAAACATAATATTGGCTATGACGTTATTCCAGGTGTTAGTTCCGTATTTGCTGCCGCTGCAGCCGTAGGGGCAGAACTAACGGTTCCTGATTTAACGCAAACGTTGATCTTAACACGAGCAGAAGGACGTACACCGGTACCTGAGCGTGAAAAACTGCAAGCATTGGCAAGCCATCATTGCACAATTGCAATGTTTTTAAGTGCCACATTAACGAAAAAAATTACTAAAGAACTACAGGCTGCAGGCTGGTCGGACGATACACCGGTTGTCGTTATTCAGCGGGCTTCATGGCCAGATCAAAAAATCGTTCGCACGACAATTGCTGAACTGGATGAAGCGATGCGGACAAACGGCATTCGCAAACATGCGATGATTTTAGCCGGCTGGGCACTTGATCCGAACATTCATGAAAAAGATTACCGTTCAAAATTGTATGATGCTACATTTACACATGGTTTCCGTAAAGGTGTGAAAGTCGATGATTAATTTATGTGAAGGGGAAATACCGGAAGTTCGTGTGACAAAACCTTATGCACTTGTAGCCATTACAAAGCACGGTGTGGCGAATGCGCGAAAGTATGCGGAGAAGTTTCCGTATGTCGATGTATATTATATGAAGAAATTTGAGCAGGGCGATGAGGCTGAAAAAAATATTCAATTATTTGACGGGACGGTGCGCCTGTTACTGCCTGCATTATTTAAAGCATATAAGTCGATGATATTGATTATTTCCCTTGGTGCAGTCGTTCGGATGATTGCCCCAATTTTAGTAGATAAAAAGAAAGATCCGGGTGTTCTTGTTGTTGATGATAAAGGACAATATGTCGTAAGTGTTTTATCCGGACATATCGGTGGTGCGAATGCCCTGGCAAATGAGTTTGCACAAGCAATCGATGCGACTCCGATTGTAACTACAGCATCCGATGTTCAAAAAACAATCGCGGTTGATTTATTTGGTGCACGGTACGGATGGGTTTGGGAAAGTGAAGAGAAATTAACGCCTGTCAGTGCTTCAGTAGTAAATGAGGAACAGGTTGCGATTGTTCAGGAAACGGGTGAAAAAAAATGGTGGCTGCATGAAACACCGATGCCTGATACCTTGAAAATTTACCGGACAACAGGGGAAGCAATCGCTGCAAAACCACATGCCACATTGCTCATTACTGATCGGATTATCGAAAAAGAGGAAGAAATATTACTTGAAAACGGTGTAATTTACCGACCAAAATCAATTGTTTTAGGAATGGGCTGTAATCGCGGAACATCTGCAGAAGAAATTGAACAACTAATTGATGAAACGCTTGCAGAACTAAAGCTGAGCAAAAAAAGCGTCAAAGCAATCGCCACAATCGATTTGAAAAAAGATGAACAAGGTTTCCTGCAAGTAACGGCTAGAAACAACTGGCAGTTTATAACGTATACACCCGCAGAGCTAAATGAAATGCCGCTGCAAAATCCATCGGAAACTGTTTTTAAATTTACAGGGGCATACGGTGTTAGTGAACCTGCTGCATTACGGTGTGCCAATGCGATAGACTGGCTGTTGGAAAAAAAGAAAAGCGGCAATGCAACCATTTCCATTGCCCGGATTACGTTTGATGAGGAGGAAATCGAATGAATCGTTTCGTATTGGCCGGAACAGGCAGTGGCGTAGGAAAAACAACATTTACAATTGGCATTATGCGTGCACTGATGAAGCGCGGCTTAACTGTTCAAGGATTTAAATGCGGTCCGGATTATATCGATCCGACGTATCATACAGCGGTAACGAGAAGGTCTTCACGCAATATTGACAGTTTCATGATGACCGAAGATGTCGTACGCACAATTGTTGCGAGAAACAGCATTGATTCAGATGTTTCGATTATTGAAGGTGTCATGGGATTTTATGACGGGAAGTCGCCATTATCGAATGAAGGATCGGCGGCACATATTAGTGAAATTACAGACAGTCCGGTAATTTTAATTGTTAATGCAGCAAGTATGGCCCGAAGCGTCGCTGCTATAGTAAAAGGATTCCAGCAGTTGGACAAGAACGCCAATATTGTGGGGGTTATTGCCAATCAGCTTGGGAGTAAAGGCCACTTTGAAATTATTAAAACAGCGATCGAACATGAATGTAGCATCCCCGTTCTCGGCTACCTGCAAAAAGGTGCGGTACCAGCGTTGCCGAGCCGTCATTTAGGTTTAGTACCGGCTATTGAACGAGGAGAGCTCGATCCGTATTTCGATGAGCTTGCAGCTGCTATTGAAGCAACTGTTGATCTGGATTTATTGTTACAAGTCACAAAAGCGTCCGAATTGGAGCAAACTTCAAAGATTTTCGAAATACAAGGAAATACGCAAGAAATTCATTTGGCTGTAGCAAAAGATGCAGCATTTAACTTTTATTATGAAGAAAATTTTGAATTACTGAAAGCAAACGGTGCAAAACTCCATTTCTTCTCGCCACTTGAAAATGAACCGGTTCCTGAACTGGCACAAGGTTTGTATATTGGAGGAGGGTTCCCTGAAGAATTTGCTGAGAAACTTGCACAGAATGAACAGGCAAAAAATTCGATAAAACAAGCGATTGAAAAGGGAATCCCGACACTTGCGGAATGTGGCGGCTTCATGTATTTAACAGAAGAAATTTTCAACCGTGAAGGAAATGGCTACAAAATGCTTGGTGTCATTCCGGGAAGCGTTCGGATGCAAGATAAGTTAGCGGCGTTAGGTTACAGAGAAATTACCGGTGTGGAGGGCAACTTTTTAATTGGTAAACAGGAGCTGGCTAAAGGTCACGAATTCCATTATTCCGTATACGAAGGAAATCATGAAACACCTGCTTATTTTACAAAAGGGCGCTTTGGAGCGAAACAGGAAGGGTACTCACATGGGAATCTAGTTGCTGGATATACACATTTTCATTTCGCATCCAATCCACAACTCGTGAAAAATTGGCTTGCAGCTTGTTTGGAGGTAAGAGTATGAATTATTTTCCGTTAATGGTCAATATTGAGTTTAAAAAAGTGGTGATCATTGGTGGTGGCCATGTAGCCCGTCAAAAAGTGGAAGCATTATTACCTACGAATGCTGAAATTACCGTTGTAAGTCCGACAGTAACGGATAAGTTGAAAAACTATTTAGATGAAGGCAGAGCAGTTTGGAAACAAAAGCTTTTTGAACCGGCTGATTTAGACGGTGCAGCCCTCATTTTTGCGGCAACGAATGATGAAGCGGTAAATGATGTTGTGGAAGAAGCAACACAGCATTGGCAATTATTAAATCGTGCAGATGCTTTAGGTCGTATGGATTTTATGAATCCTGCAGTTGTCCGTCGTGGAGATTTTGTTGTAACGGTGTCGACAACTGGCGCAAGTCCGGCGCTTACTAGAAAAGTAAAAGCGGACTTAGAGGAACAATACGATGAAAGTTATGCAGAATATGTTTCATTTTTAAAGGAAGCCCGTCTGCTTATTTTGAAAAACTATGAAGGCGATGCAAAAAAAGCAGCGCTCGCTCAATTGCTTGAACCTGAAATACTCGATTGGATTCAGCAAAAGAATGAGGAAAAATGTGCACAGTTTTTACGTCAGATTGAAGCGGGAGAAGTCAATTGAGCGGATTTGTTTATATAGTTGGTGCTGGACCGGGTGACCCGAAATTACTGACAATACGTGCATTAGAGTGCATTCAGATAGCTGAAGTCATTTTATATGACAGATTAGTAAACCCAGAAATTTTAAAACACGCACCAGCCCATTGCGAATTAATTTATTGTGGCAAAAAACCGGGAAAGCATGGCCTCATACAAGACGAAATTCATCGTGTGCTCGTTGAAAAAGCACAGCAGAACAAGCAGGTTGTGCGTCTAAAAGGTGGCGACCCATTTGTCTTTGGACGAGGCGCAGAAGAAGCAGCTGTTCTTCGCAATGAAAATATTGAATTTGAAATTGTCCCAGGGATCACAGCAGGGATAGCGGCACCGGCATATGCAGGCATACCCGTTACACATCGTGATTATGCAACAAGCTTTGCGATTGTTACCGGGCATGGCCGTGAAGAAAAGGGTCAGGATTTTTTAAGCTGGGCAAGTCTCGCACAAATCGATACGATTGCGTTTTATATGAGTATCGGTAATATCGATCATATTACGAAAAGTCTAATCAGACACGGAAAGAAACCGACAACCCCGGTTGCAGTAATTGAATGGGGAACAACAAGCAATCAGCGTACGATTACAGGTCAATTAGAGACGATTTCCGAACAAATTCAGCAGGAGAAAATGGTCAACCCTTCGATGATTCTAGTTGGGGATGTTGTAGGAATTCGTGAAGAAATTGCCTGGTTCAATGAAAGGATTGAGACAACATGTTAGAAGCATTAAAAAAACGACGGGCGGTTCGTCAATTTTTAGCTAAGGAAGTAGAACAGGAAAAGATTGAACAATTATTGGAAGCAGCAACTTATGCACCGAATGACCGTATGCGCGAGCCTTGGCAATTTTATGTGCTGCAAGGAGATAGTTTAAAACGTTTTGAACAAGTAGCATTCAATTATTTACAGCAGCGCTTCCCGACAAAACCAAACTTAGTGGAAAGCTCCATGCAGGCCGTTACAAAAACACCGCTTATCATTGTCGTTACTTCTGCTGTAGTCGAAGGTGATGAAGGGGCGACGCTGGACAATAAATTTGCTGTCAGCAGTGCAATCATGTCGATGTGGCTGATGGCTGAAGCGCTTGGTTTAGGCATGGTGTGGCGGACACGCGGAGTCGGTCTTGTACATGAAACAGCTTTGCATGAATTTATCGGGGCGACGGATTCCGAACACCTCGTAGGTACGTTATGTATTGGCTATCCGGAGGAACCAGGTACAACGGAGAAAAAACGTACACCATTTTCAGAAAAAACTACTTGGGTATAGGGAGGTACTAACATGGCGAGAAAAGGAATGCTGCTCGTATATACGGGTGAAGGAAAAGGCAAAACAACCGCTTCATTAGGTGTAACCTTACGTGCAATTGGCCGTGGGATGACGGTGAAGTATTTTCAGTTTATTAAATCACCGGAACGTACATATGGAGAACAAATTGCACTTCGGAAATTAGGTGTTGAAACCGTTCAGCTCGGCATTGGCTTTACGTGGACAAAAACACCGGAAGAACATAGGGAAGCGTTAAGAAAGGCTTGGCAAATTGTAAAAAAGGAATTGCAGGATGAAACGACGGATTTACTAGTTTTGGATGAATTAAATAATGCATTGGCAATTTCAAAATTCCCAATCGATGATGTTTTGCCTTTAGAGGAAGTACTTGAAGCAATTCGGAGTCGACCTGCCACAATGCATTTAGTCGTCACAGGACGTTCGGCACATCCGGATCTTATTGCGATGGCTGATCTGGTTTCAACCGTTGATGCAACGAAACATTATTACAGCGAGCAGGATGTCACAGCTATGAAGGGGCTGGAGTTTTAGTGCAGGCAATCATGATTCAGGGCACAGCATCCGATGTGGGAAAAAGTGTACTATGTACAGCATTATGTCGCATCTTAGTTAATGACGGTTACCGGGTTGCTCCGTTCAAATCACAAAATATGGCGCTGAATTCGTATATTACAAAAGATGGCGGAGAAATTGGGCGTGCTCAAGGGGTCCAGGCAGAAGCGGCAAAAATTGATGCAACGACAGATATGAACCCGATTTTACTGAAGCCTAAAGGGGAGATGGTATCAGAAGTGATTTTGCACGGTAAACATTTTGCAAACATGGATGCGGTCAGTTATCGTGAACAATTTGTAGAAGATGTCATGCCTGAAGTTCGTACATCGCTTGAACGTTTATCGGATAACTACGATGTTCTTATTCTGGAAGGTGCGGGAAGTCCTGCGGAAATTAACTTGAAAAGCCGTGATATTGCCAATATGCGAATGGCACATGAGACGGACGCGTCAGTGATTTTAGTGGCGGACATTGAACGCGGTGGTGTTTTTGCTTCACTCGTCGGAACGTTAATGTTATTGGATGATGCGGAAAAAGCACGTGTAAAAGGAATTATTATTAATAAGTTTCGCGGCATGAAAGAACTGCTGACAAGTGGTATCGATTGGCTGGAGGAATATACAGGTATTCCTGTACTTGGTGTCATACCGTATTTCGATGTTCAAATTGAGGCAGAAGATTCGATGGCCCTATCCAGCCTGCGCTTAAAGAAGCCACAGCAGCATGAATTTGCGGTTGATGTGGCAGTCATCCGTTTACCGCGTATATCTAATTTTACTGATTTGGATCCATTGTTTGAAGAACCGGGTGTAGGTGTGCGTTTTATCTCAACACTTAGTGATTTAAAAAATCCGGATGTCGTAATTTTACCAGGTACTAAAAACACGGTAGAAGATTTTTTATGGCTTCAGCAAACCGGGCTGATGCAAGGTATTTTACAGTTAGCGAATCAAAATGTCCGCATTATCGGTATTTGTGGAGGTTATCAGATGCTTGGTGAGATTATCCGTGACGAACAGGCGGTTGAAAGCACTGGCGGAACGTATTTGACATTAGGTCTGCTGCCGATCGAGACAACATTTATCAATAGTAAGCAAACGGTTCAAGTTTCGGGAAGAAGCTGCACAGGTCATGAGATTGAAGGCTATGAAATTCATTTAGGCCGCAGTGTTGCGACTAAACCGTTGAAGCCTTTCATCCAATTTTATGACGGCCGGACAGACGGTGTCTATACTGACCAAGTATTTGGTACATATGTTCATGGGATTTTCCAAAATCGCCTATTTACACGCGATTATTTTAATACAATCCGTGTGCAAAAAGGAATGGAGCCAATTACAGGAGAAGTGTTATCCGATTTTGAACGTCGCGAACAAGCCTATGAATTGCTGGACCGCCATGTACGTGGGCATTTGGATATGGAGAAGATTTATTCGTTTATTTCGGAAGCCAAGTTTGAAAAGAGGTGAAGTTGATGGCTGTTTTACATGGGCCACTTGCAATTGATTTTGAGCAGCTCTGGAAGGAAGGGATGCTGGACTGGCATGGAAATATGCCGGAACGGATGAAAAATGATGCATTGGAGGAAGCATTTTGGGCCCAATCGATGCAAAAAAAATCCTATAAACAAACGGATGCACATGCCATTCCGATTTATGAAAAAATTCGTCAATACATACCACAGGGTGCAAGCTGTCTGGAAATGGGACCAGGTTGGGGGAATTATACATTTCCTTTAAGAGAAGATGTCGGAAAACTTACATTGGTTGATGGCTCAAAAAGTGTTTTAAACTACTTGCAGCAGTATTTCAAGGAAGACGATGCGGTAAATTTTGTCCATGCGAAGTGGGAAGAAGCAGATGTTGAACAGCATGATATAGTAATCGGGGTCAATTGCTATTACCGAATATATGAGATGAATGATGCACTGCTGAAAATGAATAATTGCGCAAAGAAAAGAGCAATCATCGGTTTAACAACAGGTCCAATTCAACCACATTATGATGTTTTAGCGAAGGAATATCACTATCAGATTAAATATCCCAGAAGAGACTATATTGAAATTTTAAATATGCTGTACCAATTAGGAATTTATGCAGATTGCGAAATGCTGCCATTGGAACGTGTTTATTACTATGACAGTTATGAAGCGCTCTATGAAGCACAAAGTAAAAAAATATTATCGAATCCGTTTGATTTAGAGCATGTTAAAGAGGCACTTGCCCGATTCGTTAAAGTGGAGGAAGGCAAGATTGTTTACCGTCATAAATTTTATGCAGCGATCATTAGTTGGGAGCCGGTAAACTTTTATGAATAAAAAAAAGCTTTGGCTTTGGATGCCTATTTTAATCATTGTGCTCGTCATATCGATTATTGGTGCAATCATGGTAGGTTCTGTAGGGATCACACCCCAGTTAATTATTGAGGTTTTACTTTTTAAAACAGGAATTTTAAGTGAAACAAACGCTTCTAAGGCGCAGCAAATAATTATTTGGGAAATCCGGGTGCCACGTGTACTATTGGCACTTCTAGTCGGAGCATCATTGGCAATATCAGGTGCCGCAATACAGGCTCTAGTAAAGAATTCCATTGCAGATCCTTACATACTCGGTGTTTCGTCGGGAGCATCTGTCGGGGCAACTTCAGTAATTTTATTCGGTGCATTTAGTTTTTTCGGAGTGTTTGCTTTATCGCTTGCCGCTTTTTTTGGTGCAATATTTGCCGTAATGATTGTATTTATGCTTGCCCGTGTGAATGGGAAAACTTCGATGATTCGATTATTGCTGTCGGGGATTGCGGTTTCCATGGTGTTAGGTGCGATGACCAACTTTATGTTGATGATTTCGAAAGAACAGGGCGGTGTTCAGGCAGTCATGTTTTGGATGCTTGGCAGTTTAGGCGGGGCAAAGTGGTCAAATCTCGGAATACCTTTAGTTACTTTTTGTATCGTATTTCCATTATTACTACTAAGCTATCGTCAACTGAACGCACTGTTACTAGGTGAAGAAACAGCATCGACTTTAGGGATTCATATTGAACGATTCAGGCTGTTCATTATTATCATTGTATCTTTACTAACCGGCGTCGTAGTTGCTGTAAGCGGGAGTATCGGATTTGTCGGTCTCATTGTCCCACATATTGTACGGATGATTGTCGGGTCCAATTATAAAGTAGTTTTACCGCTAAGTGCGCTGCTTGGAGCCATTATTATTATTTGGGCTGATATGGGTGCACGTATTGCAATTGCACCAGAAGAGATGCCAATCGGAATTGTTACCGCATTATTTGGCAGTCCGTTCTTTATTTGGATGCTTCGTCGGGAGCGCTATGCATTTGGGGAAGGAGAATGAGATGATCCAGCTACAACAAGTTGAATATTCGGTGGATGATAAGGAGATTTTGAAAAGCATTTCTTTGGAAATCATCGAAGGAAAATTTATAGGGATTATTGGTCCAAACGGCAGTGGTAAATCAACAATGCTTAAGATTTTGTACCGTCACCTGAAACAATCATCGGGAAAAGTAACTTTGCATGAACAGGAAGTCTGGGATATTTCCCCGAAAAAACTGGCAAGACAAATGGCGGTCGTTAGTCAAGAGTCCGCTATATTATTTGATTTTACAGTAAAAGATTTGGTAATGATGGGACGCACCCCTTATAAAGGCTGGCTCAGTTCTGAAAACTCAGAAGATATGTCAATCGTGGACAGAAGCATGAAATTGGCAAATATTGCTCATTTAGCCAATCGAACATTAAGTAATTTATCAGGTGGCGAAAAAAAACGAGTAATGCTCGCACGTGCATTGGCACAGCAGGCAAGTATTCTCATATTGGATGAACCGACAAATCATTTGGATATTGAACACCAGCTCCATTTAATGGATTTAGTCAAAGATTTACCGATTACAATCATTGCGGCGTTACATGATTTAAATTTAGCTGCAGCTTATTGTGATGAGTTAATTGTTATGAACGATGGAACATTACATATTCATGGTTCACCGGAAAATGTATTGACGACCCCGATGTTAAAAGAAGTATTTCATATAGATGCAGGGATTTCTAAAAATCCGTTCACAGGGAAAATGCATTTATTTTTTTATACGAATACACGAATAGATACTATAGGAGATTAACAATGAAGATACGTAAAAATCTATGGGCTCCGTTTGCCCTAGCATCAGCATTAATTTTAGGGGCATGTTCGGATGAGGAACAAAGTATAAAACAGGCGACAGCAGATTCGGATGAAACAGTTCAGGCAGTAACAATTGAAAATGAAGGCATGTCCATTACATATGAAGAAGCTCCCAAAAAAGCGATTTCCATAAATCAGCATGTAACAGAAGTAATGCTTGCACTCGGCTTGGAAGATTCGATGGTAGGTACAGCTTACTTGGACGACCAGATTTATCCTCCGTTACAAGAAGCGTATGACCAGGTTCCGGTACTGGCTGAACAATATCCTTCGAAAGAACAGGTTATTTCAACAGAAGCCGATTTCATTTACGGTGGCTGGGCAAGTGCCTTTAATGAGAAAAACTTAATGTCACGTGAAGAAATGGAACAATTGGGAATCGGCAGTTACCTGCAGTCTTCCTCAGTAAAAGTGGCTCCGGAGTTAGAGGATATTTACACGGATATCCGTAATATCGCAAAAATCTTTCGTGTTGAAGAGCGCGGAGAAACATTGATAGAAGAAATGAACGCTGATATTGGAAAAATTAAAGAAAAAGTTCCTACTGTGGACAAACCAATTGATGTTCTAGTATTTGATAGTGGTGATAAAGATGTATTTACAGCCACTCAAAACTTTATGAACACTCTCGTGAAAATGGCGGGAGCAAATAATATTTTTGGTGATATCGAGAAAAACTGGGCAACGGTTTCAAAAGAAGATGCTGTAGAACGTAATCCGGAAGCTATTATTGTAATTGATTACGGTTCTACTACAGCAGAAGAGAAAATTAATTTCCTGAAAAATGATCCGGCACTGAGCCAAACACCGGCAGTACAAAATGAGTGTTTTGTTGTTTTACCATTATCGGCAGCATCAGAAGGTGTTCGTGTGGCAGAAGCGCTTGAAATTATTGTAAAAGGTCTTTACCCTGATTAATTCTAATCTTTCAAAATCAAAGGGATTCCACCAGTCGACACAAGTGCGTAATTGATGAATGGGAGCGGTGTATATATGCAAGAATATGCTAAGAAAAATTTTGAAAAGGCGTTGCAGCTGCCGATGCCGAACAAGACGTTTGCAAAATTAAAAGCAACGGATGACTATGTAGCATTAATTGTACGACCAGGGTTAATAAACAAACATTTAACAAGTGATCAGCTGATTGTGTTAGCGAATCTTGAAAAATCTGGCGCTGTAAAATATTCTGCCGGCCATAGTTTTATCGTTACTGTCCATCGTTTACATGTTGAGCAGGCAATGGGAAAATTGACGGAAGTGAATTTGTATGTGGCATCCCAAACACCAAGTGCTTTATTTAAATGTTGCGACTTTTGTGATGGGGATTTGTTAGACGGTTTACCACTTGCAAAGGACTTACTAGAACAAGTTGAACAAATGCCATTAAAAAATAGGGTACGCATCGGCTTTAATGCATGCACCCAAGCATGCTATAACGCGGTTCAGGATGACTTGGCACTCATTTTTCAGAATGGCAAAGTTGATATTTACGGAGGCGCGATTCCAATGGGGAGACGTGCCAGTTCCGGGCATCTATTATTAAAAAAAGTACCGGAAAATCAAGTGATCAATCTTGTGAAAAATATATTAGGAAAGTACAATGCATCATCAATCGATAAGTTTTCGGCGTTCGTGCACAAAAATAAAACTTACTTTGATCAACTACAAGAAGGAGGACTCTATGACAACTTGGAATTTAAATCAAATGCAGCGTCATCTGTTAATTTGTAACGGGGCTACCTGTATGGGTGCTGGTGCAGAAGAAGTAACAAAGCAAATCCGGGATGAAATTCGTAAAAATCGTTTAGATGAAGTGATTCATACATCTCGTACCCGTTGTAATGGTCGATGTAAAGATAAATGTGTTGTCATCGATTATCCGAAAGGGACATGGTATTCCGTTCAAGACGAGGAAACATCTCGTGCAATAGTTCAGGATACTGCTGAAGAATCATCCATTATTTATTCGGTGGAACATGGGGAAAGAATCCGACGTGAAAATCGAATTAAAGGGATCGATAAATATAAAAAAGGAAGAGGACCATTGAAAAAAGCAGTATTATTTGTTGGGCATGGTAGTAGATTAGAGGCTGGAAATGAGGAAGTACGTCAGTTTGTCGAACAGACGAAAACGTATATTGATCCAGCGCTACTAGTTGGAACTTGTTTTCTGGAATTTGCTTCACCGAATATAGAAGATGGGATTCAGCTATGTGTTGAAAGAGGCGCGGATGAAGTCCATGTAATTCCCATCATCTTATTACACGCAGGACACTCAAAAATGCACATCCCGGCCGAAATCGAACATGCAAGAGAGCATTTTCCGGATGTTCGCTTTACATATGGTCAAACAATTGGGATTCATGAAGAAATTTTCGAAATTCTTAAGTCGCGATTAACAGAAGTAGGCTTCAATCCTGATGAAAAACATGACGACACAGCTATTTTACTTATTGCTCGCGGCGGCAGTGATCCATATGCAAATGGCGATTTCTATAAAATTACCCGTTTATTATGGGAAAGACTAGACGTTCCTATAGTAGAAAGTGCATTTATGGGCGTAACGACTCCATCAGTAGAACAAGGGGTTGAACGCTGTATAAGACTTGGAGCAAAAAAAATTGTGATGCTTCCATACTTCTTGTTTACAGGGGTGTTGATGGAACGAATGGCTAAAATGGTCCAGCAGTTTACAGAGCAATATGAAGATGTAGATTTTTTACTTGCAAATTATTTCGGCTACCATCCGAATTTAAAGAAAGTATTGCTTGAGCGCATGGACCAGGCTTTAGACGGTACATCAACAGGGATGATCGATTTAGAGAATTTCCGCAAATATGCAGAAGAACATGGATATGAACATCACCACCATCATTAATGTTAAAGTTTATCCAGAGCATCGAATATGCTCTGGAATTTTCATTTCATATCAAACGAAAATAAAGGAGCGAGGGGCACGATGTATTTTATTATTTGTGTAATCGCAGTGCTCATCGATTGCATTGTTGGGGATCCGAAAAAATGGACACATCCTGTTATATATATCGGAAACATGATTTCTTTTTTCGAAAAGAAATGGAATCATGGCAGTGACAGTAGAAGACGGATCAATGGATTACTAACACTTTTTCTCACGATAAATATCACAACGGGCTCGGTTTTCTTAATTGTCTTTTTTGCAATAAAAATACATCTTCTTCTTTGGCTTGTAGTCGAAATCTTTTTGATTAGTTTAGCTCTTGCCCAGAAATCATTAAAAGAAGCGGCGATGCTCGTTTACGATTCCTTGAAAGCGAATGATTTACCCGAAGCAAGAAAATATTTAAGCTGGATTGTAGGCCGTGAAACGAATCATCTGGATGAACCTGAAATTGTACGGGGTGTCGTTGAAACGGTTTCAGAAAATACGAGTGACGGTGTGACGGCTCCGCTTATGTATGCGCTATGTTTTGGTGCAACCGGTGCATGGTGCTATAAAGCGATTAATACGCTGGATTCGATGATCGGGTATAAAAATGAACAGTATGCTGATTTTGGGTTTGCTGCAGCTAAATTGGATGATGTTGCGAACTATCTGCCCAGCAGAATTTCCGGGTGGTTCCTTATTATATTTACAAAATGTGAGACGGCAAAACCTTTCAAACACCGCTATAAAAACTGGCTAAAGGATGCTAAAAAACATCCAAGCCCGAATAGTGGCTATTTGGAGGCCGCTACTGCTGTTCAGTTAGGAATTCGTTTAGGCGGGTTTAATCGTTATGGCGGGGTGGAATCCTTCCGTGCTTATATGGGTGAACCGTACGAAACGATGCAAAGAATACATATTAAAAAAGCGATCCGGCACATGTATGTTTGTACATGGTGTGTTGTGATAACAGGGGGAATATTGTATGCAATTGCCTGCACATGGGGCTAATGCGGCAGCATTATATAAAGCGATGAATTTAAAAATGCCAGATCAATTCATCGATGTGAGCGAAAATGTCAATCATCTGGGGGTACCGAAACAAGTAAAGCAACAGTGGCCAAACCTGTTAGAAAAAATTACTGGCTACCCGGATGAACAAGCAGAACCATTTCGATCGCAAGCGGCAGCTGTTCACCAAGTAGCAGCCGATCTAGTTGTCGTCACAAACGGTGCGGCAGAGGGCTTAATGGCTTTGGCACAGCTTTTCAATGGACAGGAAATTGCTTTGTTACAGCCAACATTTTCGGAGTATGCGAGAACACTAAAACAGCAGAATTGTGTTATTCATTCTATTTTAGCTGACGATATTGAAACATATCGATTTAATGAGGAAATATTGGAGAAACAGCTGAAAGATGTCCATGCCTGCTATATTTGCAATCCGAATAATCCTACAGGCGTATTATTGAAAAAACATTGGATTGAACAGTTGATTAAAAAGTATCCCCACTGCAATTTTGTAGTCGATGAAGCGTTTATGGACTGGACCGATGAATCGGAGAGCATTGTTTCATTGGTAAACAGCTATTCCAATTTATTTGTCGTACGATCCATGACAAAAATGTATGCACTGGCAGGGGTTCGTCTCGGTTATGTCATCGGTCAACAGGCAGGAAAACTCCGTCATTACTTGCCGCATTGGAATGTGAGCGCGATTGCAAATGAAATCGGCAGTCTCTGTTTACATGACAAGGATTTTGTGAAGGAATCTCGTGAAAAGAGCAGCAGATTACGGAGTCAGATGGTGGTGGACTTAAAATTAATTAGTTGTAAAGTGTCAAACAGTGCAGCGAATTTCTTATTATTCCAATTACCAAAACAATATAATCCGGATGATTTTTTTACATATTTATTAGAACGGGGTATCGTATTACGCCATACAAAAAACTATGTCGGCCTGGACGGCGCATGGTTTCGAATCGCTGTCAAAAGTGAAGAAATCTGGACTAAATGCAAGGATGAAATAATGGATTATGTCAAAAATTATTAACTACTACCGTCATGGAGAAACTGTATGGAATAAAGAAGGGCGTCTGCAAGGGTGGCTTGACTCGGAATTAACGACAAAAGGAATCGATCAGGCAACGTCCGTTAACTGGAATCCGGAGATCGTATTCTCCAGTGACCTGAAGCGTGCAGTGCAAACAGCCCGTCTCATGTTTCCGGACCACACCATTCATAAAATCGAAAGTTTGCGTGAAATTAACTTGGGGCATTGGCAAGGCAGCTACATTAAGGACCTTCAACAGGATGAACAGTATTATTGCTATTTGAATACACCGCATTTATTTATAAATACGACACAAGAGTCCTTTGAAGACGTAACGAACCGAATGATCGCATTTCACGAGTATTTGTTACAGTTACCGTATGAGAGAATCGCTGTCGTTTCACACGGTGTTGCCATTGCCTGTCTGATGTCCGCGTTTCATAAACAGCCTTACAACGAGTTATGGGGTTATTTGTTAGATGGTGCTGGGTGTTTTTCAATAGAAGGGCACAGTGATCAATTACATAGCATTATTAAATAGAAGAAAAACGCTATACCAATGTTTGGTGTAGCGTTTTTCTTTTATCAAAATTGTAATGGGGTCAAATTAATTAAATCGATAGAACTTTATGGTAATTAATCCCCTGAAGTATTTTTTTAGAAAAATTGATTAAAATTTAAAGCCAAATTACATGTACAATCGTTTTATAGTCAAGTGAGGTGAAGAAATGGAATTTGAACGACTTGTTAATACATATACGAATTATTTATTAAAGTTAAGCTTTCTCTACGTTAAAGACCGACAAGCAGCCGAAGACATTGTGCAGGATGTTTGGATAAAAGTAATGCTTTCAAAGAATGAAATAACAAGTGAAAAGAGTTATTTAGTACAAATAACGGTGAATCAATGTAAAGATTATTTGAAAAGCTGGCGTTATAGAAAAGTGCGCATAATCGATGTACTTAGTATTGAAAAAGACACTTCACAAAGAGACGGAATGGTAATATCGGAAGAAAAAAGTACAATTGGCAAGGCTGTTTGGCAATTACCATTCAAGTACCGGGAAATTATTATCCTTTATTATTATGATTCACAAACTGTTCGAGATATTGCTTTTACATTAAAACTTGCGGAAGGTACGGTGAAAACTAGGTTAATTAAAGCAAGAAAGATTTTAAAGGAACAATTAAATGAAACGGACTGGGAGGTGTTGAACAGTGAAGGATGAATTAGAAAATTTAACAGGACCAATGCTTGATGAAACAAAACGTGTACAGCAGAAAGCACTGGAACAATACTACGCTCATAGGAATGGCAGGAAAAAGTTCAAATGGGGCTATCCGGTTGTAATCGTTCTCTTTTTATGTATGGTAGTATTCATATTTCCACTGCAAAAACCTGAAGAAACAACAAGTAACCTTTATATAGAACCGATAGATGAACAGTTTTTTTTGCTTGCTGTTTATTCCGATCAGTATAACCAAGGTCAATTTATGACAAAATCAGATGCCATAGAGCATAATTTATTTTTTGCTATTGAACGCAGTGCGCTACTAACATATGCAAAGTACGAAAATATTAAAATCGACAAAGAGTCAGTCTTAAAAAATGCGAAACAGTCTTTTTCTTATATAGAAGGTAATCCACTGTCGAAACTTAAACATGAAAAAATGCTTCAGGCATTAGGTTTATCGAACGATGAATATAAAGATATTCTTATAAAGAATGCGACAGTTAATTCGGTGATTGAAAGCTTCATTAAAGAGCGTGGATTAAAAGGTCCAAAAGGTAAATATATAGGTCAAATTCATAAGGAGGCAAGGGAATTTTATTATAAGCATGCAGCAAGGGAAATTGAAAAGTTTGAGACAGAGCAACGATCGAAGGTTACAGAGAAGCCACCATTAATAGAAGTACAGACTCCGGATACATTTAGGTTTGCAGAAAAAGAACATTTAGCGCTGGACCTGGGTTTGAATGATCAGCAGCAATATGAGTTTATAAATGTAAATATGACGTTTGATTATATTAGAGAGACATATGGATCATTAATTTATGAGGCTGCACCAATCAAAGAATATCCGTTTCACTTTGAGCCGTTGTTTTATATGGATTATAAACGAAATATTGAACAGATGATCCTACAACCGAAATGGCGTGAAGAAGCATTGGAGGTACTTGAACTTTTAGAGATATTTGAACGCAGCTATATTGACGATTATCCATTTTTACAATAAGAAAGAATCGATATAATTTGAAACAAACGCTACGGCACAAATTGGCCATAGCGTTTTAATTTTAAAATTTAAATGTATCATCAGTTATAGGGGCCACTTTAGCAACCGCATAAGTCGCTCCTTTTTGACTGAAGAAATCATAGGTTGACCCAGTATTGGAGATCCCGTTCATCACAATAGGGTTCACTTCCTCGTCAGGGAACATCGTATCGAGCCCCAAGTTCATAAGCGCTTTATTCGCATTGTAGCGCACGTATTTTTTCACTTCCGGGGAAAGGCCCGTTTCTGCATATAAATCATCCGTATACTTCATTTCATTTTGATACAAATCAAGTAAATATTCATAGCCCCACAAAGTAAGCTCCTGCTGTTTTTCCGCTGTGAACGTTTTAAAAATATTCTGGGCGAAAAAGCCGACTGCTACTCCGTGGATTGATTCGTCACGCAAGATTAAACTAATCACTTCCGCACTGTTTCGCAGTACGCCCTGTCCTCCTAAATAAAGAGGGTAGAAGAAGCCGGAATAAAATAAGAAGCTTTCCAGCATTACTGAAGCGAACATTGCTTTCCATAAGCTTTCCGGGTCGTCTTCTTTTATAGCAGTGTATACTTCACCAATGCGGTTTGCCTTATATTGAAGAAACTCATTTTTTTGCACCCATTCGAACACTTCGTCGATTTCCGTGTTTGTGCATAATGTTGTAAAAATATACGAATAAGACTTTGCATGGATTGCTTCAAACGATCCGAAAACCGTTAATACCGCTTTCTCCTGAAAATCGGGCGTGTACTTGGCAATTTCATTCATGCCGATGTTCGTTTGTACCGTATCAAGCAAAGTTAGGCCGCCGAACACTTTTTTGTATGTATCCTGGTGCTCGAATTCCTTCCATTGTTTGACGTCTTTACTGACTGCAATTTCTTCGGGGAACCATATTTGTTTCCATTGCTGGTCCCAAAAAATACGAGCGAGTTCACTCGTCGGGGTATTCCAGTTGACCGCTTTATACGTTAAATTTGACATGCGACACACTCCTCAATTGTAAGTAAACGCTGGCGTACGTAATAAACGGTTTTAATGCCCTTCGTCCACGCATAAATATAAGCTTTTGCCAATTGTTCTGTGTTCCACTGGTCCGTCACGTATAGTGTCATGGAAATCCCCTGGTCGACATGCTTTTGCGCGGCTGCGTAAAGGTCGATCAGTTCATACGGGTTTACTTCATAGGCTTCGGTATAAAGTTCTTGGTTATCATTCGTTAAAAACGGCATCGGATAAATTGTTCGACTATCCGCATAGTCACGTACTTCCACACGTTCCGTAACAGGGGAGATGGAAGCCGTACAGCTGCGGATGTAGGAAATAGAGCCAGTTGGAGCAATCGCAAGTCTGTATGAGTGGAACAAGCCATGCTTCAGTACGTCAGACTTTAGCTGTTCCCACATATTCCGAGTAATAATCGGTGTACCCCCAAGTGCTTTAATCACTTCTGGTGCAAGTTCTTTATCTTCTTTGTTTATATAGGTTTCAAAATAAACCCCGCTCGCATAATCACTTTCCTCAAATCGATAAAACGTTTCGTTCTTCTCCTTCGCGATTTCCATTGATGCTTTTAACGAGTAATAGTTCAGTGCTTCCATAAACGCATCGATAAATTCAATCGACTCTTTGGAACCATAACGGATTCCGCTTTGTACAAGGTGTCCATGCAAGTTCATAACACCCAATCCGACAGAGTGCATCACTTTGTTGGCTTTGGATACAGAAGGGACATTGACGATATCGGTCATCGTAGAAACATTCGTTAAAAGACGCATTGCCGTATCGACAAGCTGTCCGAAGTCCTGAACTTTCGTTGCTTCGTGAATGTCGATTGAACCTAAGTTACAAGAAACATCGAGGCCGTATTCATTCGGCTCGTTTTGATCGGTAACAACGCTTGTTTGTTGATACTGAAGAATTTCGGTGCATAGATTCGACATCTTCACACGCCCGATTTCCTTTAATGGGTGGATGTTATTGACATTATCATCGAATATTTCGAACGGGTAACCCGATTCAAATTGCGCCTTTTTAATTTCCGTATACAATTTACGGGCGTTTAAACGTTTCAGTTTACGGATGTTTGGATTATCCAAAAATTCGTAGTACATTTCCGTAATCGAAATTTCCGACATGCGTTTGCCGTATTCTTTGAAAATATCATAAGAACTAAACAATACGATATCTTTATCGCGGCGCATTAATTCAAAGAAAATATCGGGAAGAATAATCCCTGTAGATAATGTAGCTAATCGGATTTTATCGTCGGCATTTGGTTTCTTGGAAGAGATAAACGCTTCAATATCACCGTGAAAAACATTTAGATAGACGACTCCGGAACCATTTCTTTGGCCAAGCTGATTCGAATACGAGAACGAATTTTCCAGCAGTTTCGCAACAGGCATAACCCCGCTCGCACGGTTTAAAATTCCTTTAATCGGATCTCCTAACGGACGCAGATCGGTCAAGTTTACCCCGACACCGCCGCCTAAGCGGGAAAGTTCAAGACAATAGCCGATATTCTCAGCGATTGAGTTCATCGTATCGTCCATCGTTAGTTTAAAACATGAGACTAGCTCACCGCGCGCTTTTTTCCCGCTGTTTAGGGCAGTTGGGGTTGCCGGCTGGTAGGCAGTCATTACCGCTTCGATGGCCTTTTCAGCCAATGCTTCATCGCCTTGTGCTAAATACAGGGCGATAATGACGATTCGGTCTTCATACTTTTCCAGAATTTCTTTTCCATCCCGGCTTTTCATCGCATAGCTTTCGTAGAACTTCGAAGCACTCATGAATGAAGGAAACCGGAACTTGTAGGAATAGGCTTTTTTGTACATTTGTTTAATAAAGTCCATCGAGTACAATTCCAAAAACTCTTTTTCGTAATAGCCTTCATCGACTAAATAACGCACTTTTTCCTCGATATCGATAAAGTAGCGTAAACGGACATTCACGTCTTCCAGGAAATAGCGGCGTGTTGCTTCTTTGTCTTTCGCCAGATCCAATTCACCGGTAGCACGGTAACGGTTTAGAATATCGTTATTTAATTTTAAATATTGTTTCATATCGATGCCTCTTTCCATATGGAGTAGTAGTAATCTGTAATCGCTTCATAATTCGCCGGAGTTCCTCGCATTTCCACTTTTTCGATTAACGGAATTCCGTATTGTGCAGCTAAAAGGTCACCTGCACGGCCGAAAAAAGCATGACCAAAATTACGGTTTCCGCTTACGATAATTCCTTTGCATAGATCAAAGTTCGCAGTCATGAACTGGTCGACGATAGGGGGAACAGAGCCTAATCCATCCGTATACGTAAATAGAAGATACGGTTCATCCATTTTCTCTACTTCCGCCAGATCCTTTGCGGGCAAGCCGAGTTTTTGCACAATGGATCGTACATTACCAGTTCGTGAAGCAAATATGATCATGCGGTCATTTCAGAAATGCGATCGATAATTGACGTCGGCTCTGCGATAAATTCACCGTTGATTTCAAATAACGGCACAGACAAAAAACCTGCATCGAGTACTATTTGTTTTGCGCTCTCATCATGGTCAATATTAATAACCTCGACCTCCAAGTTGGCAGCATCGAGCTCCGATTTTACCCATAGGCATTTTGGACAAATTGTTTTCGTATAAAGTTTCATAATAGAACCCCTCGCTATTTAAATATTACTAGTAATTGTGGTGCACATGTCATGGGGGAACATACAGAAAAAACAAAAAAAGCTATCCCGGAAAACAGGATAGCTTGAAATGGAAACGAGTAAAAGAGCGCCTCCATTTCCTATTCCCCGAAGAAATGTACGTAGTTTTAACGCGGCAGGTCTCCTGGCTTTGCTTCATCCGTCAGACATACCTTCCCATGCATTGCACAGTGGTCTATTCGTCTTCAGTCAGCATTTACAGTTGCGGGGACAGCGTTGGATTCACACCAAACTTCCCTTTTAAACTACATTTAGTAGTACCGTGATAAAAAAACACAATATATAGTTGAATTGAGTATAAGCTTTAACAACATAAAAGTAAAGAGCCTAAAGAAAGATAACATAAATCCATTAAGAATTCTAGAAAACTCCCTATTGAAAATAAAGAAAAAATATGGTTTTGTTATAACTGCATGTAAATAGATTTTATAAATGAGAAAGTTGGTTGAATATGTCGATTCAATTAAAAATTAAGAAAACCCACCCGGAAGCCGTATTGCCGAAACAGGCACGTGAAGGGGATGCGGGGATGGATTTAAGTGCGGTTGAAGAAAAAGTTTTACTGCCTGGGGAATACGGATTAATTAAAACCGGTCTTCAAATCGAACTGCCGGAAGGAACAGAAGCGCAAGTACGTTCTCGAAGCGGATTGGCATTGAAACATGGAATTACGGTGTTAAATAGTCCAGGTACGATTGATGCAGGCTATCGCGGTGAAATCGGGGTTATTCTAATTAATCATGGAAAAGAACCGTTTACGATTGAAAAGGGGATGCGCATTGCCCAGCTAGTCGTTCAATATGTCCCGCAAGTCTTCATTGAAGAAACGGACGAACTGTCGGATTCGGAGCGCGGTGATAAGGGTTTTGGATCGAGTGGAGTGAAATAATGAAAAACGCCTGAGTCGAGATAAATGAACTCAGGCGTTTTAATCTTCTTCTTTTTTCCACTTTATATAATTGTACGAAGTTTGAATACCAAATAATACTATGAAAAAGAGGGTGAAAAATATAAAGAGATTAGTGAATCCTTCCACCCAATAAATAATGGCCAACGCTACGATACAAATGGGAATGGAATAGAGGTTGCGCAAGAATTTACGACGGTAGGAAAGGCCATGATAGGCAAATTGCAACCCTTTATCCACTTTCGTTTTTTTCCGGTAGTAGATAGATAATACAAGTGGCGTAATTAAAACCATAATTAAGATGAATGCCAAAACAATTGAAAAATCTAACTCAACCATATTAGTCTCCTTTCTCGTCTTTTGTCAGTATATCGATTTGCGTCACAATTTTTGAAATCGGTAGATACGTTAATTCACAATGATAACGCCCATCAGGGAAGTCTTTGTAGGTACTGGACTTAATATTGTAAACTTTATCTTCAATCATCACTTCAGTCGTATCAATACTTCTCCCATGCCCGTTTACAAAGGTAATTTCACAAATCCCTCCAGCAGTTTTCTGATCGCTTGTTTGCAGATGATAAAAATCATAGCTGTAAATTCCTGAAACAATCAGCATAAAAAGCGTCAGCACGCCAAGCATAATTGTATTCAAGTTAAAGGGAGATACTTTCTTTTTTACAAACTCCCGGATAAAAAAGAAAGCAGCAATGATAAATAATAAAGTGAAAATGATAAGGGCACTGTAAAATCCGGTAAGCATGAACATTCCCCCTCTAAATTCGTTACCAAATTTACGATTAAGTCGGAAAAAAAGTTTCAGAATATATTGAATTCACTGATGGGATTTTTCTAACGGGTACTCAGTTTGCATATGCATAAGTGGAAACGTTTTACCATTTAGAAGGGGATCAATCGATTTTAGTCGAATTGATAACAATGGGAAATTGTAAAAATTGGATGTGAGCTAAAGGGAGGCATTGTATGCGAAGCGTGCATAGTGTGTTGTTTGAGAAGTTTTTAATACTGCGCGGAACAAAGAAGAAATTTATGGATTTACGCCTGCTCGATAATTTTATTGCAATGAAACATAATGAGAAACCGTATGAGCTGGATGCTAAATTCAAAGAGCAGCACCAAATACAAAAAGACGAACTGAATGGCATGCCCTATTACACAATCAATGAACAGCAGACACCGGAAAAGGTCATCTATTATTTTCACGGCGGTGCCTATATTAATGATCCACTGATTTTTCATTGGCGCTATTTAGTGAAGCTTGCACAGGAATCAAACTTCACGATTATCGTGCCGATTTATCCGAAGCTACCTAAACATTCACATAAAGCGTGCTTTGATGCCATTCACGATTTATATGATCATCTCGTTTTAAAATATGATGCCCCATTTATTTTTATGGGGGATTCCGCAGGTGGCGGGCTGGCATTGGCGTTGGCGCAGGATGTAAAACGATATTCCAAAAAGCAGCCGCAGCATATTGTTCTACATTCCGCATGGCTCGATGTGCGGGGGGAAGATCCGCGCTACAAAGAACTTGAAAAACTTGACCCGATGCTTGGAGTAGTTGGCGCACAGGAGCTTGGCAGGTTATGGGCAGACGGATTGGATTTAACAGATTACAAAATAAGTCCCGTCCATGGAGAATTGAAAGACATCGGTCAAATTACCGCATTTGTCGGGACGGGTGAGCTACTGCTTGTCGATGCAAAAATGCTTCTCGATAAAGCAAAAGAACAAGGTGTAGCAGTCCATTACTTTGAATACCCGAAAATGAATCATGTCTTTCCGGTATTTCCCATTCCGGAAGCGAAGAAAGCAATGAAGCAATTACTCAAGATCATCAAAAATTAGCATGAATGAACTAGGAGCATTTACAGTATGAAATTATATATTATCCGACACGCTGAATCGGAGGGACAAGATCCGAAGGCTAAGTTAACAGTAGCTGGTAAAGAGGAAAGTGAGCAGCTGGCAAATTTTTTGGAACAATACCCGATTGAACTTGTCATATCAAGTCCATTTACAAGAGCATTACATACAATAGAACCATTTGTCCGGAAAAACAAAATTCCTTTCAAAATTGATCATCGGTTGAGGGAACGATTATTAAGTGACGAAAATCTTCCGGATTGGCTGGAAAAATTGAAACAAACGTATGTGGATAAGGATTTAAAATTTACTGGCGGGGAATCAAGTAATGAAGCGATACATCGTATCAATGAATTAGTAGAAGAATTAAAACAAAGTGCTCATATGTCAGTGGTAATCGTTACACACGGCAATATAATGTCTTTACTACTCAACCATTTTCAACGGCATTTTGGATTTGACGATTGGAAGCAACTGTCGAATCCGGATGTCTTTGAAATAGAGTTTAGCAATGAACAAACAGTTGTAAATCGTGTATGGCGGTAAGTAATGTAAAATAGGTTGTAGAAAAGCAGGTGCAATATGAAAAATTATTTTATTATCAGTGATATCCACGGCCAGTATAAAGCATTTGAAAAGTTATTAACGTATTGGAATCAAAAGGATAGCCTTGTTTTACTCGGAGATTTAATCGATCGGGGTCCACGGTCTTATGAGGTCGTGCAAAAAGTAATGGACTTAAAGCGGCAATACGGGGAACAGGTTATATTTTGTAAAGGGAATCATGAAATGATGCTGTTGGACTTTCTCGAAAACCCTGGGCAAAAACATGCCTTTTACTACAAATACGGTGGACGGGAAACAATGGCTTCATTTTTAAAGTATTTACCGGGTGAAGTAAGTGAACTTGACCCGATTGAACAAGCGCAAGTCGTTAAAGAGAAGTTTGCGGAGGAATTGGATTTTTTAAATAAAGGCAAATTGTATGAAATCGTAGGGAATCTGTTATTAACACATGCAGGATTTGATTCGAGTTTTGCAACAGTTGAGGAAACGGAGGATGAAAATTTCCTATGGATTCGCCAGCATTATACAAATGAAAATAAAACACCGTATATCAATGTTTTTGGTCATACACCATTACAACATATTCATGGTTGCAATGACATTTGGATTAGTAAAGACCAAAAATATATTGGAATAGACGGTGGGTGTTATTTTACAGGTCAATTGAATGGTATCGTACTTTCGGAAGAGGGCCAAATCATTCACATATATGCCGTTACTTCGGACAAAACCGAGAACTATGATAATTGACACGTGTCGTTTAGACTGAGCAAAAAGTTATAATTATATAATATTTTTTCTTGAATGTATGTTTTCCCCCGATTTTTTGGTATACTACTTTTAACGATATGTAAAAGAGGTTATCCCGTTCGATTTTGTGCGGGGTAGCCTCTTTCGTGTTTAAAGAAGTTTTTCAGGGAGGAAACATTTTGGAGCAATATACAAATTTACGAGCGGGCGAAAAAGGTGCCTATTTATCGATTTTTGCCTACATATTTTTAAGCGCGCTTAAGTTAGCAGCAGGCTATTTAGGAGATTCAGAAGCGTTAAAGGCAGATGGATTAAACAATACAACAGATATTATTGCTTCAGTAGCCGTTTTGATCGGGCTCAGAATTTCCCAGCGCCCGCCTGATGATGACCATCGATACGGCCATTTTCGCGCAGAAACGATCGCATCACTTGTTGCATCATTTATTATGATTTATGTCGGGATCGAAGTACTTATATCGGCGGGTGAAAAAATCGCCAATCCGATCGATCAGAATCCTTCCATTTTAACAATTATTGTAGCCGTGTTTAGTGCAGCAGTCATGTTTGCAGTATATAAATATAATTTAAACCTCTCAAAAAGAATTAACAGTTCTGCTGTTAAAGCGGCAGCCTATGACAACCGCTCTGATGCTTTTGTCAGCATCGGGACAGCAATCGGTATTACCGCAGCGATATTAGGTTTCCCGATCGTCGATACGATTACTGCCTTTATTATCGGTTTAATCATTATTAAAACAGCGATCGAAATCTTTAAAGAAGCGGTGTTCTCGTTAACGGACGGATTTGACACGGAATTGATCAGTTCGATTGAACAGCGTGTTTCAAAAATTCCGCGTGTCCGTGATGTTACTGATGTACGCGGCAGACAGCACGGCAGCTTAATTCTTGTGGATATTACAGTAAGTGTAAATCCTAATCTTAATGTACGTGATTCACATGCCATTACGGAGCAAATTGAAAATGAAGTGAAGCAGTTGAATCCTTATGCGACAACACTTGTTCATATTGAACCGTATGACCCGAAAGAGCTGGTTATTTGCGAAGATGATTTCCATTTCTAATGGATAGCCCTATAAAGATTTTACTCTTCGTAAAGTAGCAGAGGGCAATACATTAATTTGTTAAGAGTAATTGGGTATATACTTCAAGAATTTCACAGGTAGTTTTAGAATAGAACTGAATCCGCTTCTAACGATTCGATTAAGTCACACTCATTTTGAGTTGTGGCTTTTTCTTATTGCAATATTTTTTGTTTGTTGAGGCATGATATGAAGAAGAAATATTATTTACAAGGAGGAAAATAGTTGGACGTTTTATTAGGTCAAATTCGTGAAGGTCTGGATTATCTGGCTATACAAGGTAAGAAGGTAAATAAAATTAAAATGAATCCAAATTTATTTGGAAAAATGACTGACAAACATATGGACGTTGAGGTAAGTGCCGATGCTATTACTGTATTCGGAATTACGATCGAAGCTGATGAAAACATTGAAATATATGCTTTTGTAATGGATGAAGCCACTTAATTTTAAGTGGCTTTTTATTATACCCTCATTATCTGTGAATACTTGCGCACCACTTTATTTAACGGAAAATGAGAATGACATTTTACTGTGAATGAATCAAAATAACCCATCTTCTGTTAAAATGTATGTACTTACGGGCAAGCATATTAGTGGAGGTTATTATATGAAAAAAGTAGTTGCAGTCATTGCCGTTTTAATCATTGTATCAATCCCAATCTTTGAGTGGTTGTTAACGAACCCCTCCAATTCATTGGAACTGATGCAAACTTTAAGGAATTCTGAAAATCCGGAATCGCTGTTTATGGATGAAAAAAATTTCGATGCCGAGATTGTTGAGTACATACAGGAAGAGTTTAGTCCAAATACGGTGCAGCAGTTTACAATACTGGAGTTTGATGAGAAAAGTTTCTTGATTCAAACAACTCCTGGTACTACTAAGTTGGATATTATTAATATAGAAGAACTGCCAGAGGAAATGAGAAATTATTTCCTTTCACAGGAATGACCGTACAATGATTCAAAATTTAAGAAAAAGAAAGAGGAATACTATTGCATACTACAATCGGGATTGTCGCTCATGTTGATTCTGGAAAAACAACTTTTTGCGAACAATTGCTTTATCATACAAATGCCATTAAAAAGCGCGGACGGGTCGATCACCAAGATGCATATTTAGATAATCATGCCATTGAACGGCAGCGCGGGATTACGATTTTTGCTGAGCAGGGGCGAATCGATTATAACGGGCATGTGTATACGCTGATCGATACACCAGGACACATCGATTTCGCACCCGAAATGGAACGTGCGGTTCATGTGATGGATGCTGCCATTGTCATTATCAGTGCGGTCGATGGAATTGAAGGGCATACGGAAACGGTTTGGCATTTGCTGCGGGAGCACCATGTTCCGACATTTATCTTCATAAATAAAGTAGATCGTGAAGGAGCAGATGTTGATGCAGTAATGGCTGCGATTAAAAAAGACTTATCCCCAAATGCATTAATGTTCAATCATGGAATTGATACTTTTATAAAAGAGTGGCTTGCAGAACGTGATGAGCATCTGATGGAAAAGTACTTTGCAGACGATTTAAAGGAGCACGATTGTACTGTAAAGCTGAAGCAAATGATTCAGAAGGAACAGGCATTTATTTGTATGTCGGGCTCTGCTTTAAAAGATGAAGGGGTACTGGATTTTTTCGAAACGATTACAAAACTGACTGAAACAACATTTGATGTGAACGGACCATTTGAAGGTAAGGTTTATAAAATTCGCCATGACAATCAGCAACGTCTCACATTTATGAAATCAATATCGGGTATTTTGAAAATTCGCGATGAATTTACATTCGGTGAAACGACAGAAAAGATAACGGAAATCCGGCTATACAACGGCAGCAGTTTTACGACGGTTCAACAAGCGCAGGCGGGTGATATTTTTGCGGTGAAGGGACTGGCGACGCCGATTATCGGTAATATAATTGGGGCTACGGAAACAAATCCTGCGCAATTTGAAATGATTCCAACATTGCAGGCAAAAGTGATATATGAAGGTGCGTTACATATTAAAGAACTTCACCGGATTTTTCGTGAAATTGAAGCGGAGGAACCGAGTTTACGGGTCATATGGAATGAGAAATTCCAGGAAATTTCGGTTCATGTTATGGGGACAATTCAGCTGGAAGTATTAACCGAACTGGTGAAGGACCGCTTCGGAATTGATGTGCACTTCGGCAAGCCGCAAATTCTTTATAAAGAAACAATTGCTGCCTCTGCAGTCGGCTATGGCCATTTTGAACCATTAAAGCATTATGCGGAAGTACATCTGAAAATGGAACCGAACACGCGTGGTGCAGGTAACACATTTTCGAACCAGTGTCATGCCGATGACTTATCTGTCGGTCATCAGCGGTTAATAGAAAAGCATCTATTTGAGCGGGACCATCACGGAATACTTACAGGTTTTCCGGTAACTGATATTCATTTTACGCTACTGACAGGACGGGCACATAATAAGCACACAGAAGGCGGTGATTTCCGTGAAGCATCGTTTAGAGCATTGCGGCAAGGGCTTGAACAATTGGTAAATGTACTGTTGGAGCCCTATTACCGATTTAAGATGAAAGCGTCAAACGACCATATTGGCCGGATGATGTCAGATATCCAACAGGCAAGCGGAACATTTGAAGCACCGATTTTAACAGAAGATACCGTGACATTATACGGGCGGGCTCCAGTAGCAACTTTTATGGATTATTCCACGCAATTTGCCGCTTATACAAACGGGAAAGGTGCGTTAACACTGCAATTCGATGGCTATGATGTATGTCATAACAGCGATGAAATCATTGAACAAGTTGGCTACAATAAAAACGCCGACCCTGAATATACATCTTCCAGCATTTTTTGTGCAAAGGGGAAGGGTTACAGTGTGCCTTGGCATGAAGCGAAAGACGCGATGCATTGTGAAGTAAAGGAAATCGAATAATGAAGGAAAGAAGGATTTTGCAGGAGGATAAAAGAAGTAAGTATAAGTGTTTAGAAAAAAGGAGGCACTTCTAATGGCATATATTTTACAGGTAGATTTCAAAATGGATGGTCCATTCGGCGAAGAAATGGCTGCCGGGTTTAAAGGATTGGCAGAAAGTATTAACGAAGAAGAAGGCATGCTCTGGAAAATTTGGACAGAGAATGCGGAAGTGGGCGAAGCGGGTGGTATTTACTTATTTGAAACAAAGGAAACTGCTGCAGCTTACTTGGAAATGCATTCAAAGCGTCTCAATGGCTTCGGTATTACAGCAATCAACAGCAAAATTTTTGCAGTCAACGAGTCGTTAACGAATATTAACAAAGGTCCGGTTAATGTATAAATAAAAGAGCATTATAGGTTTTGAGAGACACAATGGTGGTGTCTTTCTTTTTTGTTCGGAATTAACCAAACGTAAGATCCGAGCAAATTATTAAAGCTATCAAACGATGGTTTTGGAACGTTTGGAATTTAACGTATAATATAATATACCCCAAAATTGAAGGGAGGAGGTTAGCGTTTTATGGAAACATTAGTTCCTTTATCTTTAATAGGTATTCCACTATTCTCGATCTTGCTTTGTGTCAATCTTATCAGTTTGCTAAAAATTATAGTCCATAACCCAGAACAATCTGTGAAAAAACAGACTTTTCTAGTTAGTATCAGCGTTGCTTACATACTATTTTCATTTTTATGTATATTAATCGTCATTGCCGATTCAGTTTGGGGAGTGTCTATATAAACGATTCCTATTACCATATTGGAATTAAAAGCCTGATAATACCAATAAAAAACATTTATGTTATTATTATGATATATAATGATATTTTATGGGGTGAAAGGGTTGAAGAAATATATTTACATAAGTATTTTATTTGGAGTGTTTGCTTTATCAGGTTGTGCTGTTGAAGGAACTGAAAGTGAAGAAATTATAGAAGAAGTCTCACCATCTCTTTTAAATTTATCGCAAGAGCAAAAAGAAGATTATTATCAAAAATATGTAGCAGTCATAGAGGATATTAATAAAGAGCATGACACTGATCTCAAGTTAGAACCTATCACTGCATTTTCGGATGACTATTGGGTTGAGGTAGAAACATTTAAAAAGCGGACAAAAGAGCGAGCTGATATATCAGTTGTTGTTTCAGATAATAATGAACGCTATCATCCAGCTTCAGTCCCAAAGACAGTGACGTTAGAAATCGGTCCGAATAAAGAGCGCATTATATTTGAAGGAGCTTTTGATACACAATTAAACGAAAATACCTCAAAAGGAAGACAATTATTTTCTGTATTTAATGGTATTTCTTCAGAAGCAGAAAATTCTGATGGAAGTTGGACTCAAGTAGGGTACACAAATTCGTTGTTGGAAAATGGAACACTATATGTTATCGAGGTTACAGGGAAATACTCACTAAACGGTATACTTTCTACACATAACATATCTTTAGAATTTGATTGTAATAAAAATGGTGGAGTTAGTTAGAGCTATTAATGTTCCCAAACATTGAATAACTCTGACTAATAATAAAAAGACAAAAGACTTTCTATGTAAGAGTTTTTTGTCTTTTTTAACGTATACGCTCATTTAATTTTTTTTTTGCTTTAACCAAAAATCAGGAGGCATATAAGAAATTAATGAATAATCAATTTCATCCCCTGATTGAGTTGTTAATTGAACAAGTAAAGGTTCTTCTTTATTAGATGGATTTATTGCCCTTGTTTTAATTGTAATCACCTGAACACCAGTTCTTATTGGGTGACCGACAACAACGACCTGATTTCCTAGTGTATAAACATCTGTAATTTCCGTCTGAAATGCAACGATATAAAGATCCAAATCATTTTCATTTTGAAACATGGGAATAGATAATCCCATGTTGTGTTCGAAATCATACCAACCAGAGATTCCAATATCATAATTAGTAAATAATCGGTGTAGGGCATAATGAACTCTACTAGGAATATAGCTCCATCTTCCGGTCGTGCTATACCAGTGCTCCTCATAAGCAGGTCTTTTATATTCTGGTTTATTTACTATTACATCAAATGAAATTTTAGTTCCATTTTTAATCACTTCTGAAATTTGGACCATATTTGATGGGAAAGGTTGCTCTTTCCAAGGAGGATCAGAAATATTTACGGGTTTGGAAGGTTCAAGTTTCTGAAGCCGATTTTCCGCTTCTTTTAATTGTGCTTTAAGGTCTAAAATTTTTTTCTCCAAACTTTTAGCATCATTTGGTTCTTCTGCATAATAAAGCGGAGCAATACTTATATTAAACATCACTACACAAATAATAAATAAAGTAAGTCTTTTGGGAGTTACCATAGAAACACCTCAGGATTATTCTGCTCTATTGATGCAGAAATATGTTTTATAATTTTTATTTCTCTAATTACGGGTGCTTTAGTACGATAAGGATTTTAAAAGTATGCATATACGTTCCCAAATAATCGGCAGCTAAGACTAATACACTATCTTAGCTGTTTTTTCCTTTAATTAGGTTACCAAACGTTACAGGGTAGTAGTTTACAGGGGGAAGTATCTATAGACAAAAACGTTATAATAACATTAGTATTAGCACACGATAAATTCGATGAAAACACCAAAAAAGAAGTACAACAGTTTGCAGCTGACGTTATTAAAAAATGTAATTTTGAAACTGAAATACAATTTAACATAACAAGTTATTATAATTCTTAAGTACTAAAAGACGAAATTATGGAAGATACTTGTTCAACTAGCGGGTATACTACTGCAACAAACCAATTTGAAATAACCCCACACGTTGCTTTGGGGACGATATAACTTTTGGTTATTAATTTGCCGTTATTTAGTTTAATATTTAATTAAAAACATATAGAAAGTGGCGTTATAATGAGCCTTTGTCGATATTTTGCTTCAAAAAACCCTTTACCAATTATTGAAAACTCTTTCGCAACTTTAGAAGATTATGCTTTAGAAACACAGTTTGAGATTCTTCCTTGTCGAAAGAATCCTCCGATTGCAGTAGCAGGACAAATCCAAAAGCCTTTTGTTTACAAGGTGAGAGGGAATGGAAAGCCTCTAGATCAACTTGTTGACTATATTAAAGAAAATATTAGAGAACAGGATCGAGTAGAATTTTGGTCGATATGGCACAGTGAAAAAGTACCTTCGAACAATATGTATCGACTTAATCCACAACAAATAACACCTGAAGATTTACGGTTCTTGCATGGCAATCAAAATTGTTGTATTAGATTTTTTCCAAAAAATAAAAAGTAGCCTTCTTGAAATTCAAAATGAGGGATAGATGTTCCAAAACATCGCCTTGGTAGCTTTTTTGCTCTAAATACCGTTTTAATAATTATTTATTTCTGAAAATTAAGATATAATTAAAGTAATTTTATTTTGAAAGGATTGATTAATATGAAACAGGTAACAAAGGGGATTGAAAAGTAGTCTACATAATTCACAAGACGATGAAAAGAAATTTATTTGAAAAGAGGAACTATAACTTGTATAAAGATCAAAACTTAATAATCCGTCCAATAGAAGAAACGGATTTACATCGTATTTGGGAATTAGAATTTAATGAAGAAAAACCTGAATGGAAAAAATGGAATGCACCGTATTACCCGCATGAAACAAAGTCTTTCGATGAATTTTTACCTATTGGCAGAGAGTGGATGAGTCAACAAAGCGTTTGGGTAGTTGAAGTAGATGGTATTTTGTGTGGAACAGTATCTTATTATTGGGAACATGAAGCCTCGAAATGGTTAGAGATGGGCATCCTTTTTTACGAGGGTGGAAAATGGGGAAAAGGGCTTGGCACTCGTACTTTAAAACTCTGGATTGATCACTTATTCAATACAATGCCTTTAGTTCGTGTTGGCTTTACTACATGGTCTGGAAATGAACGGATGATTCGTGTAGGTGAAAAATTAGGGATGCAATTAGAAGCACGCATTCGTAAAGTTCGTTATTATGAAGGGAATTACTACGATTCGATTAGAATGGGAATTTTACGTGAAGAATGGGAAATGCAGAAAGATTAATCCTTTATAGCCATGCACAAACAACCGAAATAACGTTCCCAAATGAAATTTATGGGGGGTTAGATTATTTCAACCATACATTTTGAAAGGTAGGTAGTTAGCTTGGAAAATAAAGAAATAATACTTAGCATTTTAAATGACCTTAAAAATGGACGTACACCTAGTCATACAGATTACAATTTACATTTAGATATATGGGCAGAATTTATCGAATACTTGGATGATGTTAAGTACATTAAAGAGGTTACTATCTACTGGTTTGGCGATGCTGATGAATATTATGACGAAAGAGTACACTCTGTTGACCTATGCAAAGCCAAGCTAACACCTTTTGGAGAGAATTTTTTAGCCGAACAAATGAATTAAACATACATAATAAACTTGAAAAACGTTCCCAAATCAAAGTTGGGAATAAACGAAAAAAGCAGAAACATTGTTAAGTCAACGTTTCTGCTTTTTCTATTGGTTTATTCTTTATAAGTTGTTTTATACACTTTTACTTAATGTCAATATTGACAACGGTTTGAACGTACAAGGGGTTTGCAATGTCATCGGTTTTTTTGCATCCCATAATCAATTCAGCTTTTATTTCACAAAAATATGTGCATCGCAATAACAAAGACCTTTGCAGCTTGGGCAATCAACTTGATAGGGCTCGAAATAGCGCGGCATATAAATAAATGGTTCAAAACCCTGTGCTGCAAATTGCCGCTCAGCTGCCCAGCGGTTTGTATCGGATTGAACCCATCCAACCGTAACAATCGTTTTTGCAACCGGCTGTACGGCTTCGAGGTAAGCACGTACTAGTTTTGTTCCAATTCCTTTTTTTCGCTCGTTTGGATGGACGACAAAATGACTTGTATAATAACTGATCCCTGATGTGACCAGTTCCTTTAACGACTGAAGCTCTTCAAGAAAATAGGGGAATTCCTTGTTGAAATCTTTTATTTCATAACCCGCAATATAACCGACAACTTCATTAAGCTCATTAACGGCTACATAACGAATGCCTCCAGCCTGATCGACGGTATCGGTCGTTTCTGGTTCAAATGGTAAAAAATCATTGAGCAGTGCTGCAATTTGCACTGCATATTTCTTTTCATAAGGGTAAATATTCATCGGTGGACCTGCCTTATATTGTATATGGTTATTATTGTAACATAGTAAAGGGAAATAAGGATATTTTTGATAATTGTAAATAGGGAACGTTTGTTCTATAATGGAGTTAAGAAAGGTGGAAAGTTAATGAAAGAACAATTGCAAAAGGCATTGCAACACAATCAAATTTTGGATATTGTGTATTTCGCCAAAGACAAGTCAATAACAAAGCGTCGAATAAAGCTAATTAAAATCTCCGGAGAACATGTGCAAGCGTATTGTTTTTTCCGTCATGCAAAACGAAATTTTATTGTAGATAATATTTTAGCTGTACATCCGGTAAATAAAAAAGCGAGAGGGTTACAAGCATAGAATATATATAAGTATTATCATTTATTTGATAATTATGTGGAATTTTCTGACTATTTGTGTTATATTAAGTTTAGGGAGGTGAATAAGTGATGCAAGCTTTAAAAAGAATGGGGGCAACAAACTTTTTTGTGAATAATGTGAAGAGTAAACCAAGATTAAACAAATTAAAAAGTATGTATTTAACAAGAAAGGAAATTTCGGATTATGTTAAAACAAAATAAATAAAACCCTCCACTTTTAATTGTGGAGGGTTATTTTTTTAGCACAGAATTAAGTATATTTCTGTGAAGTTATTCTTTAGAAGATTTTGTTTTGCCACCGGATAAAAACCAACCAGCGATTGCGATTAACACTCTATAAAATATTAGTTTCCACTCAAGGGAGTGGGCAAACTCGCTGCAATTTCTAGTCCAGGTTTAGATTCAAGAAGTTTCACAAAGAAGTTTGCAGCAAACCTCATAATAATTAATCCGATTAATCCCCCTGCAAATATGACAAGGAACTTTCCGCCGTCCATGCGCTATATCCGCTAATTCAACTTTTATAACCGTACTCCAAAATCCAGATTTTTTTGTTCCTTTTCCTTTTTTGATCCTTTATTTTTAAAGTATAGTTTCCTTACAATGTGATTGATCGTTATAAATAATAGATATAGAACACCAATAGTCTGAACCTGCCATACATCTACAAGAAACGTTATGATAAATAAAGAAGCAAAACGGAAAATGAAGGCACTTTGGTGAGAGATTCATAGTAATTAGATAAGGTGGGATAGTAGTGTTAAAAAAGGGTTTTTACAAAACAAACACATAGTTCATTGGTATTCAATGAACTATGTACAAGTAATAGATCGATATTTACTCAAATTCAATTAGAAGCAAAACAATATGTAAGCCTTCTTTTTAATTAAGCGGCAATATCTGAATACTTATTAAGTAATTCATCCAGTTCCTGACTGCAATTCACGACTTCCGGATGAGTGAATCCTAAATCATTTGCTTTTTGGTACATAAGTTTTCTTTTTGTCTCAATTCGTAGTTTTAGTAGCTTTTTTAATAGTAAAAATTTCATCGATAAATTTCCCTTCAGTAGTAGTTGGTAGGTTTAAACTTTTGTTGAAATAAAATGACAACTGTTTCATCCTATCTTATTTCGGACAAGATATATGTCGAAACATGCTAAAAAAGCATAATTCAATAATTTGTAAAAATTATAAACTTTATACATAAATAGGGTGCTTTATATTTGACTTAACTTAAAATGTATGGATATTTGTTGGGTTCTTGTAAATGTCGGAAATCGGTGAAATCCAATTTTTGTACAACTGGTAATATCATTGATATAATGAGCGATGTGAATACATATAAACAGAAAGAGGTTATGAAAAATGACAAATGCTTATGATGAATATATGCGTCAAGTAACACAGCCAATGCGTACGGAACTTGAGAGTGCAGGCTTTGCACAATTAACTACGGCAGATAGTGTACACGAATTTATGGCTGAAACAAAAGGGACGGCTTTAGTTGTAATCAATTCAGTTTGTGGTTGTGCTGCAGGTCTAGCACGTCCGGCTGCTCGTGAAGCAGTAGCAGATGTAAAACCGGATCAGCTTGTAACGGTATTTGCTGGTCAAGACCCGGAAGCGACTGCAGCAATGCGCGGATACTTTGATGAAGTGCCACCAAGCTCACCATCAATGGCGATTTTAAAAGATGGTCAATTAGCTTACTTCATTCCACGTGATCAAATCGAAGGTCATCCAATGGAACAAATCCGTGATCATTTATCAGATGTGTTAAAACAAGTATGTGCCGAGTAACGATTGTCACAACTGCAGGCAGACCGGACGAGCAATCGCTTCAGTTAGCTGAATTTGCTAGTAAGGAGCTGCAGGCAAAAATTGTTCCGCGCCAAAAACGTTCGGTACGTAAGCTTTCCGAAGTGTACGATGCCAATGTCATTGTTGCGGGGAAAAATCGATTTGAATACTATGCGAAAGGTGCCGAGGCGCCTTTCTTTTTTCATCCAAATTCTGCCGCATTTCGTTTGAAACGTGTCGCTCGCGGTGAAGACGAGCCATTGCTTACTGCTTGTGCACTGCAAAAAGGGGATACGTTTTTGGATTGCACACTAGGCTTAGGGGCCGACAGCTTGTTGGCTGCTTATGTTGTAGGTGAAAAAGGCAAAGTGATTGGTGTAGAAGCAGACAAAAATGTGTCGTTTATTGTAAAAACAGGGATGCAAGCTTATGATACGACTGAACTTCCATTGACGGCATCCATGCGAAATATCGAAGTGGTTCATTCTACGGCACTGGAATATTTAAAGCAGCAAGAAAATGAAAGCTTTGATGTCGTATACATGGATCCGATGTTCGAGGAAGTCATTGAAGAATCAACGAATTTTGAAGCGCTGCGCTATGCCGGAAAGCATGTGACACTAACGGATGAATGGGTGGCTGAAGCAAAACGTGTGGCGAAAAAGCGTGTCGTGTTAAAGGCCCATTATAAATCGAACTGGTTTGAAAAGTACCAGTTTCAGCGTGATGTGCGATTAACAGCCAAGTTTCATTATGGTGTTTTTGAAAAATAAAGCGTTGAAGTTCTTTTTAAGAAGAGCTTCAGCGTTTTTCTTAACGCTTTACATACCCCTCATAGGTATGATAATCTGAAATCAAGTAAGGGGGATTGATTGAATGATACATGAAAACGATAGTATATTGGAAGCACATGAAGAAAGCTGTCGTAAAAGTCATCATCCTGAACCGATAAAAAAAGATTTAACGACGAGATTAAATCGGATCGAAGGGCAAATTCGCGGAATTAAGGGTATGATTGATAAAGACGTGTATTGTGATGATATTATTACACAATTATCGGCAACACAATCGGCTTTAAACAGTGTCGCGAAAATTTTGCTTGAAGGTCATTTAAAAGGCTGTGTTGTGGATCGTCTGAATGAAGGCGATACCGAAGTTTTGGACGAGCTTGTCGTAACTATTCAAAAAATGATGAAAAAATAAGGAGTGTTCAAGTATGGTAAATGTAACGTTAAATGTTAATGGTATGTCTTGCGGTCATTGTGTAAAATCTGTAGAAACTAGTGTTGGCGCATTAGCTGGTGTACAGGAAGTAAAAGTGGATCTTGCTGAGAAAAAGGTATCGGTTGCGTATAACGAAGATGCTGTTACTGTTGAGCAGATCAAAGAAACGATTGATGAACAAGGTTATGACGTTGTTTAAGTATTGTGGTATTGATTCAGGTTCTCTACTATAGAGAACCTCTCTTTTTACAAAATTTTATACCCCCTTGAGGTATAAAGAGGTGAGAATATGACGAAAGAACTTACATTGCAAGTAACAGGTATGACGTGTGCGGCATGTTCGGCAAGGATTGAAAAAGGGCTGAATCGTCTGGATGGCGTCGAATCGGCGAACGTCAATCTAGCGGTTGAAAAAGCGGCGATTCGATATGATGAAACCGTTGTTAAAGCACAGGATATTGAGCAAAAGATTCAGGCACTTGGCTATGATGTCGTCAAAGAGAAAGCGGATTTCACAATCGATGGAATGACGTGCGCGGCGTGTTCGGCAAGAATCGAAAAGGTGCTCGGGAAAATGGACGGGATTGCTTCGGCAAATGTGAACTTGGCGTTGGAAAAAGCGACGATAGAATTTAATCCGTCACAAGTTTCGGTGTCCGATATTATTGCGCGTATCGAAAAGATCGGTTATGGCGCACAGCCCGTTGTTGAAGGCAATCCGGTTGATCATCGTGAAAAAGCAATTCAGCGGCAAACGGTTAAATTTATCTCGGCGGCTATTTTATCATTGCCGCTTTTATGGACGATGGTTGCCCATTTTTCATTTACGAGCTTTTTATATGTGCCTGACATTCTTATGAATCCTTGGGTACAGCTAGCATTAGCAACACCTGTTCAATTTATTATTGGCTGGCAATTCTACGTGGGAGCATATAAATCATTGCGCAGTGGTGCTGCAAATATGGATGTGCTCGTTGTAATGGGAACGAGCGCGGCCTATTTTTACAGCATTTATCAAATGCTCGCACATCCTAGCGGTCATATGCCGCACCTGTATTTTGAAACGAGCGCGGTGCTTATTACACTGATTTTATTAGGGAAACTTTTTGAAGCACGTGCTAAAGGCAAATCGTCACAGGCAATCAAGCAGTTGATGGGGATGCAAGCGAAATCAGCACTAGTAATCCGTGATGGCGTCGAGCAGTCTGTACCGCTTGAAGAAGTACGCATTAATGATATTGTCCGAGTGAAGCCAGGTGAAAAAATTCCTGTCGATGGGGAAGTCGTTTCCGGAACTTCAGCCGTGGATGAATCAATGCTGACAGGCGAAAGTTTGCCGGTGGAAAAAAGCATTGGAGATTTCGTTTACGGTGCAACACTGAATAAAAATGGTGCACTGGAAATGAAGGCATTAAAGGTTGGCAGTGAAACAGCATTGTCACAAATCATTAAAATCGTCGAGTCGGCTCAAGGTTCTAAAGCGCCGATTCAGCGTCTTGCCGATAAAATTTCCAATATTTTTGTGCCGATCGTTGTAGGGATTGCCGTTGTGACATTCCTTTTATGGTGGTTGATAGGCGGAGAATTTATCCAGGCATTTGAAGCGACAATTGCAGTTCTTGTTATCGCATGTCCATGTGCGCTCGGCTTGGCGACACCAACGTCGATTATGGCGGGTTCAGGACGTGCGGCACAGTTTGGTATTTTATTTAAAGGCGGGGAACACCTTGAACAGACTGGTTTTGTCGATACTGTCGTTGTCGATAAAACAGGAACGGTTACAAACGGGAAACCGGTTTTGACAGATGTTGTATTGTTCAGTGATTTAGAAGAAAATAATGTCCTGCGCATTGTTGCTTCTGCAGAAAAACAGTCTGAGCATCCATTGGCAGAAGCAATTGTTGAAGGTGTATTAGAGCGCGGGATTAAGCTATCGGCTGTTTCAAGCTTCCAGGCACTACCAGGGCTTGGTATTGAAGCACAAGTGGATAATGTAGAAGTAGCTGTAGGTACGAGAAAACTGATGCGGGATCGACAAATTAGTATTGAAGAATCGATCGAACAGCAATTGATTTCATTGGAACAGCAAGGGAAAACGGCGATGCTAGTAGCAATTAACAACCAATTCGTTGCAATTATTGCCGTTGCGGATACGGTAAAAGAAACATCTGCTGAAGCGGTAAGACGTCTGCATGCACTTGGTCTGAAAGTGATTATGCTTACAGGTGATAATGAACGAACGGCAAAAGCGATTGCAGCGGAAGTAGGCATTGACGAAGTAATTGCAGAAGTGCTGCCGGAACAAAAGGCACAGCAAATCGAAAACTTAAAAGAACAAGGTCGTAATGTTGCAATGGTTGGTGACGGGATCAACGATGCACCGGCACTTGCGGTAGCTGATATCGGGATGGCAATCGGTACGGGTACAGATGTAGCGATGGAAGCGGCGGACATTACATTAATTCGCGGGGATCTGAACAGTATTGCAGATGCGATTTTAATGAGCCGTAAAACGATGAAGAACATTAAACAAAACCTGTTTTGGGCATTTGCCTATAATGTCATCGGCATTCCGATTGCCGCACTCGGTTTCCTCGCTCCATGGGTAGCAGGCGCAGCAATGGCTTTCAGTTCCGTTTCGGTTGTATTAAATGCATTAAGACTGCAGCGTGTGAAATTGTAAAACAACCGGTATTCTGGATAAAGAATGCTAATGAGTTTGACGGAAAATGCGCAAGGATGACAATCAATATTGAAGTTTAAATTTTATAAGAATATTCCAACATAGTCATACAGCATTTGTTTTAAAAATTATTGTTGTGGAAACGTACAATGGAAGTGTTAAATCGTTTAAAAAAAATAGCACTCTAATTTCTTATAATGATTGGGGCCAATAATATGAATGAAGATTCAAAGGTATATGATGTCACGATTATCGGTGGAGGTCCTGCAGGGATGTTTACGGCATTCTATGGAGGCATGCGCCAGCTTGAAGTTAAGTTAATTGAAAGTCTGCCACAATTAGGCGGGCAGCTTGCAGCACTTTATCCGGAAAAATATATTTATGATATTGCAGGATTCCCAAAAATCCGTGCACAGGAACTTGTAAATAATCTGAAAGAACAAATGTCAGCCTTTGAGCAGGAAATCGTAACTGGTCAAAGCGTTGAAGCCATTGATAAGTTGGAAGACGGAACATTTAAGCTTACAACTAACAAAGAAATACATTATTCAAAAACAATTATCATTACAGCAGGTCTTGGTGCATTCCAGCCAAGACAATTGGAAGTTGAAGGAGCCGATTATTACGAGGGTAAAAACCTTCATTATTTCATCAACAATATAAGTGAATTCAAAGGTAAAAATGTTGTCATTTTCGGTGGCGGAGATTCAGCTATTGACTGGTCGCTTATGCTTGAACCGATTGCTAAGAAAGTTACTCTTGTGCATAGACGAGATCAGTTCCGGGCGCATGAGCATAGTGTTGAAAAACTGTTTAATTCAAGTGTTGAAATAAAAACGCCTTATATGCCTGATGAGTTGTATGGCGATGAAAGTGGCATTAAACAAATTGTCATCCGTAATGCAGAAGGGGAAAAGGGAACACTTGAAGTTGACGAAATCATTGTAAACTATGGATTTAAATCCTCTTTAGGACCAATTAAAGAATGGGGTTTGGAAATTGAGAGAAACTCCATTATCGTAAACCCTAAAATGGAAACCAACATCGAAGGAATCTATGCGGTTGGTGACGTCACAACATACGATGGAAAAGTGAAATTGATTGCAACGGGATTCGGTGAAGCGCCGGTCGCCATTAGTGCAGCACGGTTGTATATTGACCCAACAGCCAAGAAGCATGTACCGCACAGCACGGACCTTTTTAAGGGGGAATTGTAGCGGGTTTATCGGTATGAATGGAATATTTAACAGGGAAGTGGAGACACAATTCACATATGAATTTGTGTCTCTTTTTTTATTGCTATGTTTAAACTGATACAAATTGTTATTTCCTGTTTTAGGGACAATGGGGAATTATAGATTGTGAAATTTATACTTTCACTGCGTGACAGGCAATTCTACGACAAAGTTGGTTCCGCGATTTTCAATACTGTCCACATGGATTAATCCACCATGTAAAGTAACAATGGCAGCCACTATTGATAGTCCGAGTCCTGTCCCATCAACCGAACGTGTCCTTGCGGTATCTACTCGATAAAAGCGGTCAAAAATTCTTTCTTTCTCTTTATCATTCATTCCTATACCCGTATCTTCAAAAATTACCAATACCGATTTTCCTTGTTCTTCGATTGATATTTCAATCATGCCGTTCGGTTTATTATATTTGATGGCGTTGGTTAACAGATTGTCCCAAACCGCATTTAGTAAGGACGGATCTCCGGTGATTTCTACATCCGGTAATGTGAACCCGAGCGTAATCCCTTTTTCACCTATTTGCCATTGATTGTTCCGTACTAGTTCCTTAATCTGCTTTCCGATATTAACTGTTTTTCTTTTCAAAATATCCTCATCGTGATCCAAAGAAGCGAGGAGCAATAATTGTTTTGTTAATGTAGAGAGTCTTTCGATTTCCGCATTGATGATTATAATGTAATTACTTTTATCCTCAGGACTCGTTGAATCACTTTTTAATAGGTTTGTATATCCTTTAATATTGGATAGAGGTGACTGAATATCATGAGAAATGTTTGAAATAAACTCTTTTCTCATTGCATCTAATTGTTCCAGTCTACTGGCCATTCGTAAAAAACTAAGTGAAAGTTCTCCTAATTCATCATGACGGGTAGTATCAAGATCAACATTGTAATTTCCGTTTGAGAGCGTTTTAGTTGCGGATGTAAGCTTTGAGATTGGATTAACTAAATATTTTGTAATAAAAATTACCATTATAATGCTCAGCATAATCGTCAAAGCTAGCAGCCACCCGAATAAAATATGCATTTCGTTAAATAGAAGCTTAATATCCGGTCTTAGAAAGAGGGCATACTTTTCCTCGTTATGTGTCAAAGGAACACCAATCGTATTCTTTAATTCGTTCGCAAAAAATCCTGTTACAAATGTTTCCTGGGGGAAATTTGATATACCATGAAAAATATTGCCGTTAAGTACTTGTTCTTTAGTTGAATTGGATAAAGTATTTTCCCTGAAAGGTGCACCAAAATAAAGTTCATTTCCTGAATTGTCAACGAGGAAAATTTGATAACCTATTGAAGAAATATTTTCAAGATAATCTATAAGATTTAAATCAGCTTGATTACCGGTAAATTCAGCAATTTCCAACGCAATTTTAGTGTTTTTTTGGTCATTAAATGGTTTTAATTTTTGCTGATAATACGTATTCGAAATTAAAAAGGCAAATATACCACTAAAAATCATAATTCCAATGGTGAACACAACAAATTTCACATAAAGAGATTTCATTTGCGGTTTGCCTCCAGTGAATAGCCAACCCCACGCACAGTCTTAATATGAAAATCGTCCGTCAATTTAGAAAAACGTTCCCTTAATCTTTTTACATGAACATCTATTGTCCGCTCATCTCCTTCAAAATCTACACCCCAGATGTGTTCTATTAGATGAGCTCGAGAAAATACTTGCATAGAATTTGTAGCCAGGAAGTACAGCAGTTCAAATTCCTTTAAGGGTAACAGAATCGTCCGTTCTCCAATCTGAACCTCATAGCTTTTTTTATTTATAGTTGTACTACCTAAATGAATAACAGTTTCATCGGATTGCTTATCATATCGTCGTAGTAAGGCTTCTATTCTAAATTGTAATTCTTTTGGTTCAAACGGCTTGACTAGATAATCATCTGTGCCAGATTTATATCCTTCTTCCTTATCTTCAATTTGATTCTTAGCCGTTAAAAGGATGACTGGAATATCATATTTCTTTCGAATAACCTTTGTTAATGCATACCCATCCATAAAAGGCATCATCACATCGATTACTGCTAAATCACATACTTCTCTATTAAGAACTGCTAATGCTTGAGTCCCGTCTTTTGCTTGCACAACTTTGAATCCTGCCTCGGCTAAATGGATTTTTACAAGCTGTAATATATTGATGTCGTCATCTACAATTAGAATTGTTGTCATTCTTGTACTCCTGTTTTATAAAAATTTTTTATCTGCTTTAAACCATATCAAATGAACAGCCATGCAACGTCCAGGCTGTTCATTAATATTCTGCTTATATTACTCCTGCTTTAAAATTTGCAGAACTTGCTCTTCACTTTGCAAAACCATTCCATCGCTCATTTTTATCACATGGTCTACATATGAAAGCAATTCTTCATCATGTGTAACCATTAATGTAGCAATATTTAACGTTTTAGTTAACTCTTGAATCAATAACATAACATCTCTAGACTTCCATGAATCTAGGCTGGCTGTTGGTTCATCTGCGAAGAGAACTTTCGGTTTATGGATAATGGCTCGGGCAATGGCGATCCGTTGTTTTTCCCCACCTGATAATGAAGATGGGTAGGCCTGTCTTCTATGATCCATTTCAACAAGTTGCAGAATGTTACGAACTTCAGCTATTTTTGATTGTTTGCTTAAGTTAGATTCAGAAACATCCAGCATCAAAATTAATTGCTCTTCAACTGTGAGAAAAGGAACAAGATGAGCAAACTGAAAGACAAACCCAAATTTACTGGCCCGTATTTTTCGAACCTGTTCAGAACTCATTGCAGTCATATTGTTTCCGTCGAAAATAACTTGCCCATTTGATGCGGGTTGTAATCCAGCAGCTATAGTAAGGAGCGTACTTTTACCGGAACCTGATGCGCCTACTAATGCTGTTATCTCTCCTTCTTTAAGAGTAAGGGTAATTCCTCTAAGTATTTCTTCTTCTATTTCCCCCGAGGTAAATGTTTTTCTTACATCTTCAATTGAAAATATTGTCATATTAAGCCTCTCCTTGTTGTATCGCATGTAATGGTTCGATTTTTTTGATTTGTATTCCAGAGAGTGTAGCTCCGATAAAACCGATGAATAGGAAAACTAAAGATAATTTTATGGTTGTTTCAAATGTTAAATGGAAAGGCATTCCTTCAGGTGCAATCATATTAAATACTTGGCTGAATGAAATGGACAAAATAAGAGAAATTATCGTAATGAAAATCATTTGTGTCCACATAATTTTGAATAACCTGCTTGTTTTCATGCCAATTGCCTTTAAAATACCAAATAAACCGACTTTTTGAATGTTCATCATGTAGAAAAAGATGGCAAACAACATGCCGCTAATGACAACTAAAAACCAGACAATCATATTTAAAGACATTTGTTCTGCATTATAGCTTGGAATTGTATTAAGGAAATCCTTGTTCGAAAAAGATTGCAGGCCCATGAATTGTTCTGAAGATTCTCCACCTGGTATGAATAACAATTGCATTTCCATAACTCGATAGATTTCCTTATAATTCTTCATATTTATATATGCAACAGGGGCATGACTGAATTTCTTCTGTTCAACAAAACCCTTAACTTTAAATTCACCACTAAATTGATTATTCGTTAAGACATCTCCAACCTTTATCCCTTTATCCTCCATTGAC